>JASHUR010000084.1 GCA_030039895.1 Acidobacteriaceae bacterium
GCTTATACGCATCGTCAGACGTGATTGCTCCCTTTTGGGCCTGCCAGTCCCGACATAGAAGGATCGCGGGGCTTCCGTTATCGTCGCACTCTGCCGCAATGCAAAGGGTCATTGACTCATCTCCACTAGAATCCTCAGCGTAACCCTCAAGCGTTGATGAGTCAACGATATTATTGCCAATCGCTCAACCCGCCCCCTAACCCTTTTATTTGCAACATAATACACATAACCAGCCCGGAATCAGCCGCTTGGAGCGCAAACTTCCGCAAACATAATAAAATCACAAGCTTAAGTTTCTCCCATGAGGCATGCCGATTGCCAAACCCGGACTCCGAACCCAGACGCCAAACCCATGGCACTCCGCGAACCCCACCGCCCGATCCCTCACTAACCACACTCTTATTGACCACTTCTTCGCTGGCCGCTGTACACCCGTCCATGTATTTCCACACCTTCCACAGTTAACCCTATATTTCCACACACTTTATTCGTTTAACCCCCTTGTAATCGAACGGGCGAAGGAGCATCTTACAAAACAACGGGGGAGAAATCCTCCAGAAGAAGAGAGGGGACAGGAGCTGTCAACTGCGCACTCCGGTGACGGAGAGCGTGGCGGGACCCGGTAACGGAGCCCGGGCGGACACCGGCAACGGCATCCGCAACTGGAACCCGGCAACGGAATTCCAGAGTGACCGCCGGCAACGGAAGTCACGGGTGGGGGACGGAATCGTAACTCACCTCAGGGGCCTGGCAACAGAGCCCTGCGACAGGGAAACCGGTCGCGAAGCTGCTAGCGGGCAACCGCGACACGGCAGGCAGGTCAAAGAAGCTCTTACGTCGAAAGACGCATCGGAAGTGGTCGGACACTGCGGGTCATGCCCACAGCGTGCCGGCAAACCCGGGGCGACAAGTAAACGTAGTCCGGAGCCGATTCCGGATCTTCGATAATTCGGATAGGAGGGGCGGGGACCCGCAAGGGCTTCCGTCCCTTCGCTATTTTGCGCCCCTCCCAATTGCTGTCGCCGCGCTTCCCGCCACGCCTACACTTCAATCTTGCGGAACAGGTACGCGCCAGTGCTCAGGAACACCAGCGCCAGCCCGCACAGCACCGCCACATCCACCGCCGCATGGAACGCCCACGACCGGATCAGCGCGCCCCGCAGCCCATCCACCCCGTAAGTCAGCGGATCGAACCGCGTAATCCACTTCATCACGTTTCCCAACCCCTCCAGCGGGAATAAAGCGCCTGAAAGGAAGAAGATTGGCATCACCAGGAAGTTCATGATCAGCTGGAACCCCTGCATGTCCTCAAGCACTGACCCAATCGTCGTTCCCAGCGCTGCAAACACCACCGCGATCAGGACCACAAACAGGAAAGCCGTGGGAATTGCAAGCCACGAGTGCGGCCGGAACCCGGCAATCAGGCACACCACCAGCACCAGCGCGCCCTGCATCACCGCCACCGTTGCGCCGCCCAGCGTCCGCCCCACCATGATCTGCATGCGCGACACCGGCGCTACCAGCGTCTCTTTCAAAAACCCGAACTGCCGGTCCCACAGCATTGCAATGCCGCTGAAGACCGAGCTGAACAGCACCGTCATCCCCACCACGCCCGGAGCCATGAACTGCAGATAGCTCCCGCGTCCCGCCTCTTTGAACACCGGCCCCAGCCCGAACCCCAGCGCCAGCAGATACAGGCACGGTTGTCCCAGCGAAACAATAATTTGCACCCTCGACCGCACGTACCGCTTCAGCTCCCGCAGCCACAATATATAGATCGCTCCCATCACCGCCTCCACATCCGCGCTACGGCCCGCAAGCCTGCCTTTGGATCCGCGCTCTCGTCCCGCAGCGACGTCCCCGTCAGCGCCAGAAACGCGCCTTCCAGCGAATCGCTCTGCGTCCGCTCCTTCAACTCCGCCGATGTCCCCTGCGCCACAATCGTTCCGTGGTCGATGATCGCAATGCGATGCGCCACCCGGTCCGCTTCATCCATGTAGTGCGTCGTCAGAAAGACCGTGGTCTTCTCCGTCTCGTTCAGCCTCCTCACATGCGTCCAAAGCTGGTTCCTGCTCTGCGGATCGAGCCCCAGAGTCGGCTCATCCAGAAACAGAATCTTCGGCGTATGCAGAAATCCACGCGCAATCTCCAGCCGCCGCTTCATTCCGCCCGAGAACGTCTTCACATAGCTGTCCTTCCGGTCCCACAGCTCAAACAGCTTCAGCAATTGCTCCGTCCGCTCCGCCCTCACCTTTCGCGGCACGTGATACAGCACTCCATGCAGATCCATGTTCTCCCAGGCTGTTTGCTCCGCATCAAGGCTCGGGTCCTGAAACACAATCCCGAACCGCTGCCGCGCCTCCTTGGCCTTCACCGTCGGATCCAGACCATCGAGCTCAATCGAACCGCTCGTCGGATGCAGAAGCGTCGTCAGCATCTTGATTGTCGTCGTCTTCCCCGCCCCGTTCGGCCCCAGAAAGGCAAAAATCTCCCCCTGTTTCACCTCAAACGTGATGTCCTTCACCGCCGTCAAATCCCCAAATTTCTTCACCAGATTCTGTACACGTATCATCGTCCGTCCCTCAGCGCTGAATGGTTAGTTTAGCTTGCTCAACGGCGAATCTGCGGCAAAATCCCGGGTACCGTTCCGCAATTCCGCCTTTCTGTGTTAGCCTTGTCGGGGATTTTGCTCAGGAGGCTATGTCGTTGTCTGCTCAATCGTTTAAGCTCGCTGCCGTTGTCTTGTCCATTTTTGTTGCCGCGCCGCTCCTTCATGCGCAACAGCCGCTTCACGATCCTCCCGTACCGGACTCGCCCGCGATTGAAAAGCGTGTCGATGCCATGATCGCCAAGCTCACCCTGCAGCAGAAGCTTGAGCTCATCGGCGGCGAAAATGACATGTACATTCGCGCTGAGCCATCCGTCGGCTTCCCTCGCCTCAAAATGTCTGACGCCTCCATGGGCGTCCGCACCTGGGGACCCGACACCGCGTACGCCGGCGGCATCGCACTTGCCGCCTCTTGGGACCCGAAGCTGGCGCATGAAACCGGAGTCTCCACCGGCGACGACGCTCGCGCGCGTGGCGTCAACTTTCTGCTCGGCCCCGGCGTCGACATCTACCGCGCGCCCATGAACGGCCGCAACTTTGAGTACTTAGGGGAAGATCCATACCTCACCGCGCAGACCGCCGTTGCATACATTGAGGGCGTGCAGAGCCAGGGCGTCATCGCCACCATCAAGCACTTCGCCGCCAACGACGAGGAGTACGACCGCCACAACGTCAGCTCTGACGTTGACATGCGCACCCTGCGCGAAATCGATCTGCCCGCGTTTGAAGCCGCGGTCAAAGTCGCGCACGTCGGCGCCGTCATGAACTCCTACAACCTGCTCAACGGCGTCCACTCCACGCAGAATCATTTCCTCAACGTCGAAGTTCTTCGCAAAGACTGGCAATTCAACGGCATCCTCATGTCCGATTGGGACGCAACTTACAGCGCTGTCGGCGCTGCCAACAACGGACTCGATCTCGAAATGCCTTCGGGCAAATTCATGAACCCGCAGAACCTCATGCCCGCCATTAAGGACGGCCAGGTCAGCGAGGCCACCATCGATCAAAAAGTCCGCCGCATCTTCCGCACCGCCATCCGCTTCCACTTCCTCGATCGCCCCCAGACCGTACTCAGCATCCCGCTCGACTCGCCCATGGGCCGCGCCGTAGCGTTGCAGGGAGCGCTTGAAAGCATTACCTTGCTCAAGAATCAGGGCCACCTGCTCCCGCTCGACGAAAACAAGATCCACACCCTTGCCGTCTTTGGCCCTGACGCATGGCCCGCCGTACCCGGCGGCGGCGGAAGCTCCAATGTCACGCCGTTTCAGGCCACCAGCATCATGACCGGCCTCTCCAATTACCTCGGCCACCGCGTCAATGTGCTCTACGCGCGCGGTCTGCCCACCGCGGACGACATCTTCCGCCACACCGAATTCGTTGAGCCTTCCGGCAAGCCCGACAGTCCCTGGTGGATGAGCAAGGCCGTCAAGGTTGAGATCTTCAACAATCCCAATTTCAGTGGCACACCGCAGGTGATGTACGCACCGCGCATCGCCTCCTTTAAGTCAGAGGAGTGGACACCCCCCGCCAAGGTCCAAAAGAGTATTCGGATGACAGCCGAATACATGCCGAAGACCACAGGCACATACCTAGTTCTTGCCGGAGCCGGCGGCTCCGACTCTTATACCGTCTTCATCGACGGCAAAAAGGTGCTCGACCAGCCGCACCGCGAAGGTCAGGCGCCGCAGTTTGCTGATGTCCAGCTCACTGCCGGAACTCCCGCAAAGCTCGAAGTCGATTACCTGCCTGACGCCTCCTACCCGCGCATTGGTGTTGGCATCTGGCCCACAGACAAGCTCGTTACCCCTGAGGTTGCCAAAATCGCAGCCATGGCAGACGCAGCCGTCGTCGCCGTCGGCTTCGACCCTGAAACCGAGAGCGAAGGCTTCGACCGCTCCTACACTCTGCCCTTCGGACAGGACGAGCTCATCCAGGCCGTGGCCGCAGCCAACAAAAACACCATTGTCACGCTCACCGCCGGTGGCGGAGTCGACACCAGTCGCTGGATCGGCGATGTGCCCGCCTTCATCGACAACTACTACCCCGGCCAGGCTGGCGGCACAGCACTTGCCGAAATCCTCTTCGGCGAACACTCGCCCGAGGGCCATCTGCCTTTCAGCTTCGCAAAGTCATGGCAGCAGAATCCCACCCACGACTGCTACTACGCACCTCCGGTGCCCGCAGGCCAAACCCCGCAGCTCAAATACTGCGAGGGAGTCTTCCTCGGCTATCGCTACTACACCACGAAACACATTCAGCCGCTTTATCCATTCGGCTACGGTCTCTCCTACACCACCTTCTCGTTCTCCAACCTCAAAGTCACACCGGAAGACGCATCACCCAATGGTCCCATTAGTGTCTCCTTCGATGTCACCAACACCGGAGACCGCGCTGGGGCCGACGTCGCGCAGCTCTACGTAGGCGATCCTTCCGCTAAGGTCGCTCGTCCCGCCAAGGAATTGAAAGGATATGAAAAAGTTCGCCTCGAGCCGGGAAAAACCGAACATGTAACCCTTGCGCTCGATCATCGCTCTCTCGCATACTGGGACACCGCTGAGAACAACTGGCACGTCGACCCCGGTAAGTTTGTCGTCTACGTCGGCGACTCTTCGGAGAACACCCCTCTACAGCAGGACTTCGAAGTGAAATAGTCGAAGCTCCGCTGTTAGGTTTGCTTGAACAACCCGCTCGGGACCTCGTTCCCGGGCGGGCTTTATTTTGTGAGTTTCTAAAGTCCACCTTCGCGGTTCTCAACCCTCATGCGGCTGATGTAGCATTTGCAGTGCGCAATGTTCCCGCGACTCTGCGCACGTCAACACAGGACTGCAACCATGACCCTCTCGCGAATCACCCCCTGCCTTCTCGCCCTCTTGCTCTTCCCTGCGTTCACGCTCGCTCAGTCCACAGCCACGCCTGCTTCTGCAACCACCACCCTGCAGGTCAACAGCCGCATCGTCTATGTTGACGTCGTCGTTCATGACGCTTCCGGCCATCTCGTGCATGGGCTCACAGAAAAAGACTTCAAGGTATCTGAAGACGGCAAGCAGCAGCAAATCGACTACTTCGTCGCGCACAGTTACGACCTCAACGCTCCCCACAAAATGCCTGTTTATCGGCCAAAGGGCGAGTACACGAACGTGCCTCAGAGCGGTCCGGCGGGCGCAGTCAACATTATTCTCTTCGATCTGGTAAACACTGCGCCGCAGGACCAGCAGTATGCGCGCAAGCAGATGCTCAAGTTCCTCAAGGCCCTGCCGCCTGGTCAGCAGATAGCGCTCTTCGTGCTTTCCGATCGCCTGCATCTCTATCAGAGCTTCACGGGAAGCTCCGACCTGCTTACCGCCGCCGCAAAAATGATCAACCCTAAAGATATGCAGCTCTATCAGTCGGACTCCGAGCAGATGCATCAGATCGACGATCTCGGCAGAATGGAGAACGCCCTGGGAGGCCGCGACCCTGGCGGGTCCGTCCAGCATCTCGCTGACCTCCTGACCTTCCAGAACGAGCAGGACGACGAGGTCCGCCAGCGCATCACGCTTTCCGCATTCGCGCAGATCGCGCACTCTGCCGCAGGGTACCCCGGGCGCAAGAATCTCTACTGGCTTTCCGGCAGCTTTCCCTTCAGCGTCGCCCTGCAGTCGCAGTACAACATGACAGGCCCATTGCAGTTCAGCAATCTCGGAATGCCTGAACTTCCCACACCCGATCTCAACGCCGTCAATGACACGGCAAAGCTCATTGCCAACTCGCAGATCGCCGTCTACCCCATTAGCGTGCTCGGCTTGCAAACTGGCGGAGTCGGCGTGGACGTCAGCGGCCAGTCAATGACAGATCAGAGCGGCACTCTCGGCCAGAACAATGGCAGCTATGGAAACGGCAGCGTCAACCACACTATGGGAGACACTCTCGCCCAGCAGTTCTTCAATCGTAGTACCCTGCATGGAGCCATGGAAGACATTGCCTACCAAACAGGAGGCGAAGCAGTCTTCGGCTCAAATGACATCGCAGGCGCGCTCCGCCGCACCATGCAGGACGGCTCCAACTATTACACAGTCGCCTATGCCCCACAGGACCAGGATTGGAACGGCGCCTTCCGCAAGATCAACGTTGAAGTCCCCGGCTATCACTATTCGCTCACCTACCGCCGCGGCTACTTCGCCAACACGGAGGAAGTTAGTGACCAGGACACCGTCAAAGAACTCAATGAGGCCCTGCAGCCCGGCGCGCCGGAATCGACCCTGCTGCGGCTTAAAAGCACCGTAACGCTGCCCGATAAGACCAATCCCGATCTGGTCCTCGTCACCACCGTAGACCCATCTGGGGTCAGCCTCAGCACCGATGCCGCCGGCGACCGCAACGGCAAGCTTCTCGTGCTGCTCGTCGCCTTCGACAGAAGTACAGACGGCAAACCTGTTACTCAGCCCAACAGTCCGCCGCAGACCTCAGGTGCGTTGCATCTCGACTTCACACCCGCGCAATATCGATCCATCTTGAAGACCGGAATTAATTTCGCCCTCAAGCTTCCACTTAAGCCCGGCAACTATCAGTTGCGCCTAGGCGTCAGCGACATGAACAACCATCGTCTCGGTACGCTCGATATCCCGGTTACCGTTCCTGCGTCAACCTAGCGTGCCTGGCTCTCCGGTCCTCCCGGCACGCTCGTCTATCTCCTAGCTCGTTGGCAGGTACACCAACTGAGGCGCTTCTGTCTTCACGCCCGGCATCACCAGTTTCACCTTGAGAGTCTCAATCTCCGCTTTCTTTACCGCCGGCGCCATGAAGTCCAGCTCGTACTGATTGTCCAGCCGGGTGTGCAGCTCGCTCAAATAGGGAGCGAACTCCACCGGGTTCCCGAAGCCCTGGTAGTAGAACTGGCCGCCTGTTTGCTCTGTCAACATGCCCAGCAGGCTCTGCCCGCCGCTCGCGAAGAAGCCAATGTGGCTTACTATTCCCATGTCGTGCCAATAGATCGCGTCCACCACCACGCCATTGCGTACTGCATCGTGAATCGCTGCGCGAACATACGGATCTTCAGGATCGTACCGCACTTCGTACGGATCAATGCCGTCAGTAATTGCAAGCACTTCCCGGCGGTCAGCGGTATTTCGCGACGGCCAATGCTTTGCCAGCTCTGATATGCAGAAGTAGGGGCTCGCGCTGCTGCCCACCGTACCCCCGGGCAGATGCAGTGCGCGCAGGGCCAGCACCTTATTGGTAGTAAAAGGCTGCTCAAACACGGCACGGCCGTTAACCATGTAGGCAATCGCTACCTCAGTGGTCGGCGGCAGCGCCTTCACAAAGTTTGAAATATCTCCCATCTGCCGGCCCAGGCTATCGCGCGCTCCGCTGTCAATCAGGATCACCAGTTGCAGACCCGCACGGTCTCCGCGCAATGGTGTTATGCTCTCCGGTTCGGCAGAACGCCCGTTTACGTGTATTTTTAGGTCGCTGGGCTGAATCGTCGGCGTTTCTTCCGAGTTGCGCGGCACAACTGTAACGATGGTCTTCGCAACCGTCCCACCCGAAGATTGGGCCCACGCACTGCCCGGGGCGATAACAACGAAGAGCGAGAAAGCCGCAATCAACCCTGCTGCGGCAAAAAGTCGATAAAGCTTCATTTTTCTTCTCCTTCGCATCTGCTGAAGCCACTTCAGGCTCCAGGCACAATGCTCTCTGTTCAAAGGAACACGAACAGATTCGGTATGTTGTTCTGACGCATTCCATCCAGCGAAAGATTCGGAAAGAAGAGCGCGAACAAAGTCCCTATATCTTCTGACGCATTCCATCCTATGAAAGATTCGCAATCGTGTATCCTCCATGATGATGAAGCGCATACTTACGGCTCTGGTCCTCATTCCCCTGGTTCTGGTTTTGGTCATTAAGGGGCCCTATTGGCTCATCACGCCGGTCGTTGCTCTGATCGCGGAACTCGCTCTGTGGGAATACCTCAACCTTGCAGACGCCTCAGGAGTAAGAACCCCGCGCGTCGCCTCTGCCATTGCCGTCGCCATTCTCTTCTACTTCACCTTCTGGCGGCCTGAGCTCATCGCTCCGCTTGCCGGAGCCATTACTCTCGCCTTGCTCATCATCTGTGCTTTCCGCTCCCCGCTTGACCGCGTTCTGCCCGACGCTGCATTCGCCATCTTTGGCATCCTCTATATCGGGCTCTCCCTGACCACTCTTCCGCTCCTCAGCCAGCAGGACAATGGCCCGTCGCTGCTCATCTTCCTCCTCTTCGTCGTCTGGTCGGGAGACATCCTCGCCCTTTACATTGGCCGGACTTGGGGACGCAGAAAGCTCGCTCCCGCTATCAGCCCCGGCAAAAGCTGGGAAGGCTCCATCGCTAGTATGGTGGGCAGTCTCATCATCGCCGGCCTGCTGTTCTGGTTCGCACTCTTCCTTCAGGCGCACGGAATCATCACTCTTTCCTATCCGGGCTCCGTGCTTC
>JASHUR010000085.1 GCA_030039895.1 Acidobacteriaceae bacterium
GTGGCTATCGTAATGCCCCGCTCCCGCTCCTCGGGCGCGTTATCAATCGTGTCGAACGAACGGAACTTGTTGTTCGGGTTGTGCTTCGACAACACCTTCGTGATCGCCGCCGTCAACGTCGTCTTCCCGTGATCAATGTGCCCGATCGTCCCCACATTCACATGCGGCTTCGTCCGGTCAAACTTCTCCTTCGCCATTTGCTGCTTCTCCTGAATTCAAAAAACTCTGTTCGCGGCGTCAGCCGCTCACCACGCACCCGATTAGTAGTACGCGTACACCTTCAAAAACTTCGACCGAATCGCCGGATCGACCTGCTCCACCATGCGCAGGTACCGCTCACGGATCTGTCCCCGGTCGGAATCGCCCAGCTCTGCATATTTTGCCGGCGCCTCCCGGCCAAGCAGTCCGCTTGCCAGGATTGCCTCAAATTGCCGTGCGCGCAATTTGTGTTTCCGCACGCTGCTTAGAAACCCCTCAACCGACTGCCGCGCAAATGCGGCTTCCAGCGCCTTCTGCACCTCGGCAAAGGTCTTCTCATCCTGTATCGCAAGCACTGCCTGCTCGAACATCTCGCTTCCTCGTACCGTCTTCATTAACCTCTGGAGCGGGAGACGGGAATCGAACCCGCGACCAACAGCTTGGAAGGCTGTGACTCTACCACTGAGTTACTCCCGCACCACACCAGCAGGCCCGTCTGCATACCGCAGAAGCGAGTCAGCACCCCAGCTCAACAAAAACTGGCTTGCTGACTCGCTGACCTGCCTTCAAAATCTGGAGCTGATGACCGGGATTGAACCGGTGACCTCTCCCTTACCAAGGGAGTGCTCTACCAACTGAGCTACATCAGCTCGACGACCTCATGCACTACTCGGGAGGCTCTGCACCATCGTACCGCGTTCGATCACCCGTAAGCGCGATGCGAACCGCAAACCCGCCCAGCAAAATCATCACCAGGATGCGAATCTTGCCTGCATCCATCGTAGTCCAGGCCAGAATCGCAAGAACTGCCAGTCCGGCCAGCGCCACTGCTTTGCGCCTTCCGCCTGCGACCGTCATCTGCAAGCCCGCCTTTCAATCTTCTGGTGCACAGGGGAGGATTCGAACCTCCGTAGCTCCAAGGAGCGGCAGATTTACAGTCTGCTGCCATTAACCACTCGGCCACCTGTGCACTTCTTCAAGCCCGCCGCAAATCCGTCTGCGAGACACCCTCCAGCATTCCGGAGCCGCGCTCCAGTTCGAACTATGCCTGCTGGTTGAGGGATTTTCGCTCTGAAAGTGACCGGCAAACCCTGCTTACGGACTCCCTTGTCGACGTAGTCTGGAGCTGGCGAAGGGATTTGAACCCCCGACCGTCTGATTACAAATCAGGTGCTCTACCACTGAGCTACGCCAGCTCAAAACAGCCCGTACCATCACCCTGCTCCGGACACACGAATGCGTTCGCAATCAAGGGTACTAAACCAAAGTCTAGCATGGCTGGAGTTGCCCCGCAAACGATGTAATTCACAGCCGTTTGGCCCTGATTTGCACTCGCGCACACTGGCCAAAAGCACCCATTCCACCCGCTTCTTGCCACTGCGCGAAATGGCCCCTCAGATAGCCTTGCACCGAACGCAATTTATGCACTCTACGCTCGACAATCCATAGCACAAAGCCAGCAACAAATTGAAAAAGGGGAGAAGGCTGCACGCCTTCTCCCCTCATAATCAATCCGAAATATAACTTCTTAAATGGTCGGGACGGGCAGATTTGAACTGCCGACCCCTCGCACCCCAAGCGAGTGCTCTACCAGGCTGAGCCACGTCCCGACAACCATAGGGTCTCTTCGTTAGTTTACATGATGCGCCAGCGCTGCGGTCCTGTCAGTGACTCGGTGGTACGTACTCCTTGGGCAGTGCCGCGCCCTCTCCAAAAAAGTACTGCTGCATCTGCTCTACAAGGAACTCCTGGGCCTGCGGAGTCCATGGCTGCAGGCGATATTCATTCAGCAGCATTTTCTGGTGCTCCAGCCACTCGCCCCATGCTTTCTTCGATACGTTGTGATAGATCTTGTGGCCGAAGTCACTGTCAAAAGGAGGCTCTTCCAGGCCCTCCATCTCCTGCTTGTAGCGAGTGCAAAATACGGTGTGCGCCATTCGTTTTCTCTCAGCACCTATTGTAAGCAAGATGCGCCATCCCTGCTTAAGGCCGCTGAATCGCCGCCGGTCGAATCACCTGCTCCGCGAAGCGCTCCATCTCTTCAAGCTGCGGGCTTGACTGCAGTAGCACCAGGTCTACTCCTGCGGCCGAAAACTCTTCCAATCGCTCACCCACCTGCTCCGGCGTACCGATCAGGCCGCTCCTCAGTCCACGATTCGAAACAGAATAATCTTCCAGCGATATCTTCTGCTCCAGTTTCGAACCCGTAATCCACTGTTGATAGTTCGCGTAGCCGCGCGCCGACTGCTTCACATTGGTGATGCGCTCAACTTCCCTCTTCGCTTCGGCCTCGGAGTCGCGCACAATCGCATATCCGGCAACACCAAAGACCAACGGCGGAAGGCCAAGCTCTTCGCGGCGCTGGCGCATATCGGTGATCTTTCTGCCCACGGTCGCCGGATCATCACCGTGCATCAGGTAGGCATCGCACTTCTGCGCGATCAGGTTCTTTGCCGTCTCCGACTCACCCCCCGCATACAAACGCGGACGGGGCCTGGAGACAGGCTTCGGCGAGAGCACATTGTCTCGAACCTTATAGTAAGCACCGTCATAGTTAAAGCCCTGTTGAGACCAGCATCCATCGACCACGTCCAGCCACTCTGATGTGCGCGCATAACGGTCGTCATGCTGGTCAAAGGGGATGCCATACTTGGTCGCCTCGTCCGCCCACCAGCTTGAAACAACATTCAGAGTCAACCTGCCCTTGGAAATGTGATCGATATTCGCGGCCTGCTTCGCCAGCAATGCAGGATTATGAAACGTCGGTCGCACAGCCACCATCAGCTCCAGCTTCTCGGTGACCGCCGCAAGGGCCGCTGCCGTGGACCATGCATCCAACGAGGGCGACTCCGCGCCCTTGATGTCGTTAAGATTCAGCTCCGCAATCAACGACACATCGTAGCCAATCTGCTCGGCTCGCGTCGCAAGGCGGCCCACATACTCCCATGTCGGCTCCATTCCTTCGTCTTCCACATTGCGGAGCCACCCGCCGAACACCGGAAGCCAGAATCCGTATCGCATCAGCGTGCACCTGTCAGAACCGGCTCTGCCCATCGCTCGTTCACAGCCGCAGCTTCCGCTTCCAGCCAATCCACCAGCTTTTTGAATGGATCAAACCCAATCACTTTCGGCCCGTCAGCAACAAAGTTTGAGAGCGCATTGATGTCGTAATACAGCCGCTGCCCATCTCGATCGTCCGTGATGTATTCCACGCCGCCCAGCTCAATTCCCGCATGGCTCATAATCCGCTCTACATCGGCAATCACTTCAGCGGGAGGTTCGTAACCCTCAACGCGCAAGCCGGTCTTTGGAGCATCCACGGGACAGGCCGCACGGTTCAAATCCACTCCGCCGCTCGTCTTGCAAATGTCCGCCGGGCATAGATCAAACGTCTCGCCCGTAATATGCACCTTGATCGCATAAAGAAACTTCCCGTTCAGCACTTCAACCCGAACAATATGCGACTCGCGCGCCGGAATGAACTCCTGCACCAAAGCAGTTGAGTCGAGGCCAAACGCCAACTCGCCCGCGACAGCAGCCGCCTCCAGAGACTCAATCGTGTCGAAGCGCTTCACGCCCGCGCCTGATCCGCCAATGTTCGGCTTCACCACGATCGGCCAGCGCAACCCCCGCGTTGCAGCCGCGGCCTGCGAAGCCCGGTGAATCACACGCGCCTTCGGATAGGGAAGATTGAGCGATTCCAGCAGCGAAAGTTGCGCCGCCTTTGAGATCTCCGTGCGAAATGCTTTCAGGCCGTTGATGACCCGCACGCCGCTCCTCTCCAGATGATCAAGAAATCCCAGCGTGTAAAAAATAGCGTCGCCATGCTCCCGGTTCCAGGCCGACGGGCTCATGCGGTTCAACACAACGGCAAACTGGCGTTCCGGGTG
>JASHUR010000008.1 GCA_030039895.1 Acidobacteriaceae bacterium
CTGATTGAGAGCACGCTCCGCCGCGACCTTAACCAGGACTTCAAGGAACGCATGTATCAGGTGGCCTTCGTCGTCATTGTGCTCTTCTTCGTCTTTATCATGGTCAACGACGTAGCCAAGCTCAACATCCTGCCTAAGCTCCGATTGTGATGCACACTCCCTCGCAGACCAGGCTCCGCGTCCGCTACGCTGAGACCGACCAGATGGGCGTCGTCTACTATGCCAACTTCTTTGTCTGGTGTGAAATCGGCCGCGTTGAGTTCTTTCGCCAGCTCGGCTGGGACTACAAACAGATGGAGATCGCTGACGACTGCCATCTACCTGTCGTCGAAGCCAAATGCCGCTATAGCGCGCCCGCGCGTTACGATGACGAGATCATCATCGAGACCACTGTCACCGCGGTCCGCACTTACGTCATCAAGTTCAGCTATCGCGTACTCCGCCTCGCACCTGACGGCAACCAACTCCTCGCTGAAGCCGAGACCGTACACTTCACCGTCGACAGGCAGATGCAGAAGAAGCCCTTGCCCGAAAAGTATCAGCAGGCCATCCGCGCCACCATGCTATGACCCGCGGACTTGCTAATCCGCTGACCCGCCGCCCTTAAACGGCCACTCCGCTCTGCGCTTCGCCCGCGCAAAGTAAATCGCGCTTCCCGTCAACGCCACCACCACTGCATCCAATAACTCGCGCTCGGCGTGTCTCCGCGAAAACACGATGAATAAGAACCCCGCCAGCGCCAGCACCGGAGGCACGGGATACAGCCACATCCGAAACGGACGCCGCAGCTCAGGCCGCTTCACCCGCAGCACAATCACACCCACCTGCTGCAATATGTACTGCAGCAAAATCCGTATCGCCACCAGCGCCGCAATGACCGCCGCAAGATTGAAAAAACAAAACACCGCGGACACCGCCCCCAGCGCCAGCAGTGACACATCCGGAAACTGATGCCGCGGATGCACCCGCGCAAAGATCCGAAAATAATTTCCATCCAGCGCCGCTGCATACGGCACTCGCGAGTAGCCCAGCAACAGCGAAAACACCGACGCAAAAGCCGTCCACATCACCAGCAGCGCCAGCACTCGCGCTGCCGTGGCTCCGAACGTGCGGTCCATCAGCACCGCTACCACCGCAAACTTCGCCTCGCCCGCATGCGTCAGCTCATGCAGTGGAATCACACCCAGCACGCTCACCTGCATTGCAAGATAGAGCCCGGCGACAATGGCAATCGACCACAACACCGCTCGCGGAATCGTCTTGCCCGGCTCCCTCACCTCGCCGCCCAGGAAACACACCGTGTAGTAGCCCCAGTAGTCATACGTCGCCAACAGAGTTGCCGCCCCTAGCCCTTCAAAAAATCCCGCATTCAAATCAAATGCCCCGCGCGGGACAGCCAGCATTGCCGGATGAAAGTGCGTCGCTCCGGCCAGAATGACCGCGCCGATCGTCAGCACCACGCCGCCAGTCATCACCCACGCCATGCGCGCAATTGCCGTCAGGTTTCTATAGAGAAGTGCCACCGCGAGCACGCACGTCACCGCCGCCAGCAGGCTCGTCAATCGCACATGCCCACCCAGAAGCGTCTGGTTCAACCCCGGCCATAAATACGCCGCATAATCCGCAAGCCCAATGCACCCCGAAGCAATCGACAGCGGAGCGCTGAACCCAAGCTGCCAGATATACAGGAATGAGAGCCATCGCCCGGCGCTTTCACGCCCGTACATCTCGCGCAAAAACGCATACGACCCGCCCGCTTCCGGCAGCGCCGCGCCCAGCTCCGCCCATACCAGCCCGTCGAACAATGCAATCGCCGCGCCCAGCACCCAGCCTAAGATCGCCTGCGGCCCACCCATCGCCGCTACCACAAGCGGCAGCGTAATGAACGGGCCCACGCCGATCATGTTCATCATGTTCAGCGAAATCGCGCTGCCCAGCCCCAGTCTGCGCTGCAGCCGCGATGCCTGCATCTCTGTGTTTTTACCGCTCATCGCTTGCCGGATTGTACACTGGCATGAGTAATTCCTATGAACACTAAGCTGCGTGCTCTAGCTCCTGCCTTCGCTCTACTCTGCACACTGGCTGCGCCGCTTTCCGCGCAGGTCACCCCTTGGCAAACGCAGTTCGTCGCCTCGCCTGATGCACGCACGCTCCCTGAGGACCGCGGCGCCGACGGACTCGCGCAGACCCTCAAGAAGCTCCACACCTGGGTCAGTGTCATGACCATCGTCGCGCATCCCGATGATGAAGACAGCGGCATGCTTGCCTATGAATCGCGCGGCCTCGGAGCCCGTACCGCCCTCATGACCCTCACGCGTGGCGAGGGCGGCCAGGACGCCATGTCCAGCGCATCCGATGACGCTCTCGGCCTCATCCGGACAAACGAGTTGCTGCTAAGCGACCAATTTTCCGGTAGCCAGCAGTTCTTCTCCAGCGTCGCCGACTTCGGCTTTTCCAAGACCAAAGAGGAGACGGAACAGAAATGGGGCCTCAACCGCGTCATGTACGACGTCGTCCGCGCCGTCCGTCTCTACCGTCCGCTCATCCTCACCTCCACCTTCGTCGGAGGCATCACCGACGGCCATGGTCAGCACCAGGTCTCGGGAGAAGCTGCGCAACTCGCCTTCAAAATGGCCGGCGACCCCAGCATCTTCCCTGATCAGATCGCAGCAGGCCTGCGCCCCTGGACGCCGCTCAAGGTCTACGAACGCGAGCCCTTCTTTCACGTCACACCTAAGGGCATGTACGACTACGCCACCAACAAGTGGGCGCCCGTGCGCTTCTACAACTACGTCTCAGGCCAATGGATTGACCATGTCCCCTCCGCCGACGTCGAAATCCCCGAAGGAACATGGGACCCCATCCTCGGCGAGTCTTATTCCCAAATCGCGCGCCGCGGCTGGATGAAGCAGAAGTCCCAGTATGGCGGCGGCAATCCCGCGCTGCCCGGTCCTACCTTCGTCGGCTATCATCTCTATGGCTCGCACCTGCCCGCGTCTTCCGACACAACTAACCCCGCAGCGCCCCCTGCGTCGCCTGCAGACAACTACTTCTCCGGCATCGACACTTCACTCCCCGGCATCGCCATGCTCGCCCACGGAGACACCGCCTTCCTCACCAAGGCTCTCCGCCAGATCGACCAGACCGTGATGACCGCGACCTTCAACTACCTGCCTTCCGCACCGGAAAAAATCGCGCCCACTCTCGCCACCGGCTATCACCAGACAGAAGACCTCATCGCCGCCGTCAACGCCAGCTCTCTCAGTGCAGACGACAAATACAACGTCATCCACGAGCTCAACATCAAGCTCGTTCAGTTCAACACCGCGCTTGCGGAATCCCTCGGACTCCAGGTCAATGCGCTCATGATCCCGACCGTCACCGAGCACTTCGAGGGCTTCGGCAACAGCGCGGCCTTCACTCCCACCGCCGTCACGCCCGGCACCCAGTTCGACGTGCGCCTCCACGTCACCAGCGCCGAACCTTGGGGAGCAGGCAGTGACCTCCGCGTCACGCGCACCTGGATCGCATCCCCGAAAAATGAACAATGGCAGATCACCCGCATCGGCGCGCCTGGCCTCGATGTTGAAACCAGCAGCGCCGGCGATGCCGTCTTCCAGATCACCGTACCGCGCGACGCCGCCTACACTCGCCCCTACTTCACGCGCCCCACGCCCGAGCAGCCCTACTACGACATCTCCAGCCCCGGCCTGCTTGACCAGCCCTTCGCGCCCTACCCGCTCGCCGGATGGGCCGAGTTCACCTGGCACGGGGTTCCCATCCGCATCGGCCAGGTCGTGCAAACCGTGCACTTCGTCCACGGATACGGCGGTGTCTATCAACCGCTCGTCGTCAAGCCCGCCATCTCCGTCAACCTCACCTCCACTGCCGGAGTCGTCCCCCTTACCACAACATCCTTCCCATTCTCCGTCTCCGTTACCAACTATCAGCAGGACACTGCCGACGGCACTCTCCACCTCCAACTCCCTGCCGGATGGACCTCCACGCCTCCCGCTTACAACTTCCACCTTCCGCCGCAGGACTCCATCCCGCTCGCCTTTACCATCCATCCCTCCGCGCTTTCCTCGCAGAGCTATACCATCAAGGCCACCGCACAAAGCGGCAATTACGAATATGACCAGGGTGTTGAAACCGTCGGCTATCCCGGCCT
>JASHUR010000086.1 GCA_030039895.1 Acidobacteriaceae bacterium
CCTTTTGCCCGAATCCTCATACGGGGCCGCGCTTCAGTACTTCACCGGCTCCAAGATGCACAACGTCGCCACCCGCCAGCGCGCCCTAAAGCGCGGATACACGCTCAACGAATATGCTCTCGCTCGCCTCGACGACGGCTCCGTCGTCGCCAACGCCACCGAGCATGACATCTACAAAGCTCTCGGCCTGCAATGGATTCCGCCCGAACTCCGCGAGAACAACGGCGAGATCGAAGCTGCTGAGACTGGAACCCTGCCTCACCTCATCGAGCAGAGCGACATCCGCGGCGACATCCACATGCATACCAATGCAACTGATGGCCGCAACACCATCCGCGAAATGGCCGAGGCCGCCATCGCCCGCGGCTATCAGTACATCGCCATCACCGACCACTCCAAAAACCTCGCCATGACCAATGGCCTCGACGACGCTCGCGCACTGGCCCACATCAAGCGCATTCGCGAAGTCGACGCTGAGCTGAAAGGGAAAATCCGTGTCTTCACCGGCATCGAAGTCGACATCCTCGGTGACGGCCAGCTTGACCTCTCCGACAAAGTCCTCGCACAAATGGACGTCGTCGTCGCCAGCGTCCACACCCTCTTCAACCAGCCGGAAAAGGAAATGACCGCGCGCGTCCTCCGCGCCCTCGAAAACCCCTACACCCGCATCCTCGGCCACCCCACCGGACGCCTTCTGCTCCGCCGGGAAGCTTTTCAGATCGACCTAGCTGCCGTCCTTCGCCGCGCCGCTGAGCTCGGAGTCGCGGTCGAACACAATGCCTACACCGACCGCCTCGATCTATGCGATCGCGACCTCCGTCTCGCCAAAGAGCTCGGATGCAAAATCGTCGTCAACGCCGACTCGCATCACACAACACACATGGAAAAGATGCGCTATGGTATCCGTCAGCTCCGCCGCGCCTGGCTCACCAAACACGATGTCCTCAACACCCTCTCCGCGGACGATTTCCTCGCTGCCCTGCGTCCGCGCCCGGGGCAACACAAGCCGGCCCAGCACGAAACGCCGCAGAAAAAATCGGTCCATCGCAAGCAGAGTAAAATGCGAGCACGCTAGTTATGAGTGAAGAAACAAAGTCCTACCACCCCTGGTTTACGATCTTCGCCGCCATTATTATCGTGGCCGCCGCTACCGCCGCTTATGTCTACTTCGCACGCATCCCCACGCCGTACGCCGGCCAGGTTCTCAGCGTCAACATCTACCCGATTCACCAGAAGCTCGATCAGCCAACGACGGTTGAGGGCGTAGGTGGACAGGGCGATGTTTTCAACGAGGTCCTTATCCTCGCCGACGTCCGCATCAGGAATGTCGCTAAGATCCCGCTCTATGTCCATGACATGTGGGCCGTCGCAGATTTCCCCGGCGAAAGCGACCGCTCTGACGCCTCGTCAGCCTCTGACTTCGACAAGGTCTTCATCGCCTACCCGGATGTGCAGAAATACAAGAAGGCGCCGCTACTCCGCGACACCACCATCCAGCCCGGCCAGCAGATTGAAGGCATGATGATCTTCAATTATCAGATGGACAAAGCCAAGTGGGACACCCACACCGGCATAGACTTGTACATCTCCTTCATCCACCAGAACCCGCTCGTCCTGCACGTACCCGCAGCCACGAATCAGTAATCGGGTGCCTGGGCCGGAATGCTGGCAGCTTCTTACCTGACCGGACTTGCGCCAACCGCTGAACTGCTGACCCGCTGCCTTACCTCACTACGCCCATATTGTCCGCAGGCCAGTACACAAACGCCGCCTTGCCGTAGATCAGCTTCCGAGGCACCGGCCCAAAGTCCCGGCTGTCGCTGGAAATCGACCGGTGGTCCCCCATCACAAAATACTCATTCGGCGGAATCACCATCTCCGGCAGTGACCGCGTGTCCCTGTATCTCGCTGGAACGTAGGGCTCCTTGATGCGTTTGCCGTCTACGTACACGCGCCCTTCGTCAATCCTCAGCGTATCGCCGGGCAGCGCAATCACTCGCTTGATGTAACTCTTCGAAGGGTCGCGTGGATAGTGGAACACCACCACGTCGCCCCGTGAAATGCTTTCAAAGTGGTACGCAAACTTGTTGATGAATAGGCGGTCCTGGTTCATCAACTCCGGCTGCATGGATGTGCCTTCCACCCGCACTGGCTGGTACAGGAACGTAATTATTAAAAACGACGCTGCTACTGAGATCAGCAGGTCGCGCAGCCACAACCCCGCCCTGCTCTGCTCACGGCTGAGCGGCCCGGGTTCAATCGGGTTCGTCACGGGTTGTATCACTGGATTTGATTCGGGGGTCTGTTCATTCATCGTGCAGAAATCACTTCAAAGATAATTGTATCGCTGCTGTCCGCCATACTTAAGTTAAGACGCGGCAAGCGGCTCTCTGGTAGCAGAAATCCGTTACCATAGCTTCATCGCGATGTCGTCCCAGCCACAACGCGCGCCGGAATCGTATCCATCCTTCACTGCTGCACGTGCCGTCATCGGGCAAGTCATTGCCTCCCATGCCTTTCCCGGAGCCGCTTGGGGAGTCTTTTACAACGGCGAAATCCTCGCCCTTGATTCCGCCGGTCACTTCACCTACGACCCCGCTTCGCCCGCCGTCACTCCATCCACCGTCTTCGACCTCGCCAGCCTCACCAAGGTTCTCGTGATTACGTCGCTCGCCATGCTGCTCTACGACCGTGGCATCCTCTCGCTCGACGCGGTCCTCGGCGACATCCTCCCCGGCTTCGTCATCGGCATGGAGCCCGGATCGCAAAAGCGCTTCGTCACCCTGCGCTCACTCCTCGCGCACTCGTCTGGACTCCCCGGCTACGTTCGCCTCTTCGAACAGCACCACTCACCCGAAACCGTCCTCCGCGCCGCCCTGCGCCTTCCGCTTGAAGCCCCTCCCAATACCCGCGCCGAATACTCCGACATCGGATTCATCCTTCTCGGCAAAGTCCTCGAAATCCTCTCAGGAGACATCCTCTCGCGCGTCTTCGCTCGCGAAATCGCCGCCCCGCTCGGCCTCGAAACCGCAACCTTCTGCCCGCCGCCCGCCGCTCACCCGCATATCCCGCCTACAGAAGACGACACCACCTTCCGCCATCGCATCATTCAGGGAGAAGTGCAGGATGAGAACTGTTACGCGCTCGGCGGTGTCGCCGGACACGCTGGCCTCTTCGCCAACACGCAGGACATCCTCCGCTTCGCCGCCTGCATCCTTGCCGAAGGCCACACCGCATCCGGCCGCCAGATCTTTCAGCCTCAAACAGTCAAGCTCTTCGCTACACGGCAGGCCACACCCGCCGGAACCACGCGCGCGCTCGGCTGGGACACTCCCAGTTCGCCGTCCTCTTCCGGCAGCCACTTCAGCCCAGCATCCATCGGCCATCTCGGCTATGCCGGAACCTCGCTCTGGATCGACCCTGCCCGCCAGCTCGCCGTCGTCCTGTTCACCAACCGCACTTGGCCCGACCGCTCCTGCGACGCCATCAGGCAGGTTCGCCCCGCCTTCCACGACGCCATCGCCGAGGCGCTCTGAGGACGATCATCGGCCCACCAGATTTTTTTGGAATTATCGCCCTGTCACCATGCTGCTCTCAG
>JASHUR010000087.1 GCA_030039895.1 Acidobacteriaceae bacterium
TTGGTGATGGGTTCGCCGATGGTTTTCCAGACAGCCCCGCCCCATCCAGCGTCAAAGGCGCGCATGATTTGTTCGCCACAGTTGGTGGGCGGTGCGGAGGCGAGCCAGAAGGGATTGATGCAGCGGATGCCGGCGAATGTGGTTTCAAGCGTGGGCATGTTGTTCCTCCAGCCATGCGGCGATGCCGATGCCGGCGCGCTTGCCGTCGGCCACGGCGTCCACAACTTCCCGGCCGCCGTTCACGCAGTCGCCGCCTGCGAAGTATTTGGGGTTCGTGGTTTGTCCGGTCTGCCGGTCGATAGCGACGCGCCCGTGCTCAAGCTGAACGCGGCCGTTTAGGAAATCAGTTTGCGTGGACTGGCCGATGGCGAGCACGACCATATCTACAGGCATTGAGAAGACTGAGTCAGGCCTGGGCATTAGAGAGCCGTCACTGGTGGGCTCAAGCTCGCAGAGGCGGAGGGTCTCAACCTTGCTGTCGCCCTCCATGCCGAGGAGCCTGACGCGCCACATGAAGCGGACGCCCTCCCGCTTGGCGTGTTCGTACTCGAAAGCGAAGGCAGACATCTGCTCAGGGCCGCGACGGTAAATGATATAGACCTCGTTCGCGCCGAGGCGTACGGATGCGTTGGCCGCATCAATCGCGGTGTTGCCAGCTCCAATAACGGCAACCCGCGCGGGCGCGGAGGCGATTTGTCCGCTCTTATAGCCCGCGATGTAGTCGAGCGCATTGACGACCCCCGGCAACTGCTCTCCGGCTATGCCGAGCTGGTGTATGGCTCCAAGGCCGACGCCAAGGAAGATTGCGTCGTGCGAAGATTCAAGTGTGGCGAGCATTGCCGCGTCAACAGTAACGCCGAAGTGAAACTCGACGCCGAGCTGCGCGAGCATGTCGATTTCGCGCAGGCTCTCGGCGAGCGGCAGCTTATACTCCGCGACACCGTAGGTGTTCAGGCCGCCGGGCAGAGGGCGCGTATCGTAGATGACGGCGCGAATGCCGCGACGGCGCAGCTCAGCTGCGCAGGCCAGCGACGCGGGGCCTCCACCGATGAGCGCGACGGACTTGCCTGTGTCCGCGCCGGGCGAGAAGGGCAGCGGCGCGCCGGAGTTGTCGACGGAGTCCATGAGGGACTCCATGGCAAAGCGCTGCAGGCGCGCGATGGCGATGGGCTGTTTGTTGTATCGATGCATGACGCATGCGCCCTCGCAGAGCACGTCGACCGGGCAGACCCGGGAGCAGCTTGCACCGAGAATGTTTGCGTCAAGGATGGTATGGGCGGAGCCTTCGAGATTGCCGCTGGCAATCTTCTTGATGAATTTGGGTACGTCGATGTGCGTGGGGCAGGCACCGGTACAGGGCGCGTCAAAGCAATACAGGCAACGATTGGCTTCGATGACGGCCGCTGTCGCGTCAAACGGCGGGTGAAGGTCCGGAAAACGCGCGACGATCTCCGAGGAAGAAGAAAATTGCTCGCGGAATTTTACCGTCTCGCTCATCACACCCTGGGCCTCTGCATCTGATTTTAGAAGACCTGATTATCCACTATTTCTCCGCAGGGCGAAACCTGACCGTGCATAATACGCCGGGCTGCGCCGGATCGCAGGCAAGAGCGCAACATCAGGCTGAGGCCGAATCGGGGTCAAGATACAGGCTACAGTGGGGATGCAGGCGCAGCGCAGTCGCGGGACAGTCGGGGCCGATGGGGTCATGCAATGCGCGGCGAACGGCTTCACGCTTCATTGGGCCGGGAACGCAACAGTAAAGACGATCGGCAGCAAGCAGGCGCGGGATGGTGAGCGTAAGCGCGCGTGTGGGCACAGAGTCGAAAGTGGGAAAACAGCCGTCGTCGACCTGCTGTTGGCGGCAAGTCGCGTCCAGATGAACGACCTTGACCGGCTTAAGGTCGTTGAGGTCTGCGGGAGGGTCGTTGAAGGCGAGGTGTCCGTTGACGCCGATGCCGAGGCAGACGATATCAATGGGCGCTTCGGCGAGCATGCGCGCGTAGCGGGCTGCGGCGGCTTCTGGATCATCGCCGGGATCAAGCAGGTGGACAGCGGCGAAGGGAAGTTTGTCGAAGATGGCCTGGCGGAGCCAGAGGCCGAACCGCTGCGACGCATCAGCAGCCAGGCCGATGTACTCATCCATGTGGAACGCGGTGACGCGAGGCCAGTCGACGCCGGGCTGCGTGACGAGCGACGCGAGTATTTCCGACTGGCTGGGAGCTGCGGCGAAGACCATGCGTACGGAGGGTTGCGATTGCAGCCGCCTGCGCAACTCGTCGGCCACGTCGGACGCAGCCTTCCGGCCCATATCCATGCGCGACGAGCCGATAGAAATGGCGGGCGCGAAATCTGTGATCATGGAGCCATCATACTTGCTGCGGATGGCTCCTTATTCGATCAACTGACGGACCGCCCGCTGTGCCTCGCTGATCGATGCGCGATGGTCCATGATGCCGGACAGGTCGGAGTTGGCAAAGGCGATGCGGCCGAATGGGGCCCGTCGCAGCACTTCCCGCGGTGGCGGTTGACCGTCTTTACCGAAGAAGAACCCGGGCTGGGCGCAAAGATAGGCATGTCCCCAGCGGTTGAGAATGATTCCAGCAATGTCCGTCCGGGCGTCGAAGCCCCAGCGCGAGAACATGAAGCTGAACTGCTCACGCAGCGCGCGCTCGTACTCGGAGAAGGGTGTGCTCAGCATCCGCATGCGCCCGCGGGTGGCCTGCTGCGGAAGCGGCAATCCCGGCTCGGTGAAGAGGATCTTGAGAGTGAGCACGACCGGCGAGTCCGGGGTCAGGGTCGGCCCGGCAGGCGCGAAGACCGGCATACGGCGTACGGCGAACGAATCGCCGAGTCCCTCATACCACGCGCACTCACTCAGTCCGTTCTTCGCGAGAAAGCGCCAGTTGGTCAGAGCTATGCTTGCAACCAGGCACGGCATGCGGAAGAACTGCTGATAGGCTTCGCGATGACTCTCGGGCAGATCCTGAACGACTCGCCAGGTGGACCAGCCACCGGCCATGATCACAGATCGGGCGCGGACTCTCCGGAACCGGCCCTCGTGAACATACGCAATTGTCGCGGTCCGGGCAGTGCCGGGCTCGCCGTCATGCCTGACGCCGAACGCCGTTGCATTCAGGCGAATGCGCACTGGCTGATGCGGCCGGTCGAGCACATTGAAGTCAATTGCCGCACGCGAGACGCCTTCGAGCGTGAGCGGTCCGGGCAGGGCATCGGGAACCAGCGCCTTCAACTGATAGCGCGCAATCCCGGCGTTTCCTCCGGGAAACATCTGTGGCCCGTGCGTGGTGTCCCACGGGAACTGGAGATCGGGAATATAGTCGGCCACTGCGGAAATCGCATCTGCGGAGGCGCCTGCTCCGGAGGCCGCATACGGCATGTAGCGGCGAATGGTGTCGCGACTCATACCGTCGCGACGTATAAGCAGATCTTCCATACTCATCTGGTCAAGTGCGCGGCAGGCATCATCGCCGTATGCCTTCGGATTGGGGATCTGAACATTTGCCGGCCTGGTCTGCCTCAGTAACTCGCGCTTTACGTTTTCCGGAAAGGGTGTGCCCTCCAATTGCTTGCCCCAGGGATCGGTGACCCACAGACCTTCGGGATGCCCGAACATTGCGCCGAAAAACATGCCCAGGTTGCGCCCGTCCCCGGCGTAGGTAGTGTTGGCGACGGGTATGTCACTGGCGCCGTCCGCGGTCTGCTGGTACTGAAGGGCCTGTCCGTTGAATCCAATGGATTCGTAAAAGGCCAGCAGGGAAGAGCCGGGCAGCGGCGGAAAGAACATTGCGGAGCCCTGGGGCGCAATCAGCCGCTGGCCGTTTACCGCAAACTCATTTCTGCGCGCTTCGCCGCCAAAGATTGCATGATTTTCAAGGACCAGGCAGGTCTTCCCGCCCGCGTATTGCACAAAGGTTTGCGCGGCGGCGAGTCCGCTGATGCCTCCGCCCACGACTACGCAGTCATAGTCCTCGTCCACCGGCTTGTCTGAAGAAAAGGACAGCGGGTACTTGCCGTCGCGGATGCCGTGTCCGGCGACCATGGTCGCATGCGTGTTGCCGTTGGCCCGGCTGTAGTCGCCGATGCCCTGGTATCCGTCCCAATCCTCGGCAGTGAGGCCGTAGATGCGCTGCTTTCCGTCGCTCTCAGAAACCATGGGTTCCGCGGAGACGTGGTCCTCTCGGGGAATATCCTGGTCCATCCCGAGCAGCTTGTCACTCGAGTTGATGTGTGAAGGAGGCTTCATGTTCTCCCCAATAGATTGAATGGCTGCAATCGGAGCATTTCATTCATCGCTCACACGTACTCCATCATCCTCATAAAACCGAAGTCCATGTGGAGCTGCTGGTGGCAGTGGAACAGCGTGGGGCCGGGATGGTTGGCCACCAGGTCCACGTCAGCGACGCCGTACTCCGGCAGACGGACCACGTCCTTCATGATGCCCGACATCGGTACCTCCGCGACCCGCTTCAGCTCGAAGCTATGGCGGTGCAGGTGAATCGGATGCGCGCAGGCGGACGCGTTTACCAGGCGCAGGCGATAGCGCTGGCCGTATTTGACATTCAGCGGAGGCACGTTGGGGAAGGACTGCCCGTTGATCGTCCAACGGGTGATTTCGCCCGCGGGAACGGCTTTTTTCTCAAACAGCATGGTAGTCAGCTCAACGGGCTGCGAGGGGCCCGGTTCCGGTGATGAGAAGAGTCCATAGTGCCAGTCGAGCGATGCGGGCGGGCGCCACTGTGCGCGGCCGATTGCCCCGGCATATTCGATGACCACGCCCAGCCCCTTCTTTCGCTCTTCATCGTCGAGTGAGCCCAGGACCCACTTTCCGGGGTTGGTCATTTCGACTACGGCATCGATCCGCTCGGCGACGGCGAGCGAAAGAACTTCAACCGCGGCCGGGCGCGGCACCGGGTTTCCGTCGAGGGCGATGACTCTGAAGCGGTGCCCGGGCAGCGAGAGCAAGACGTTTTCGGTGGG
>JASHUR010000088.1 GCA_030039895.1 Acidobacteriaceae bacterium
CCCCCAGCGCCGCGCGCACAGGTTCAACATTCCGTAGCGGTCCAGCACGCCCGCCCGCGCAACCGCATGCTTGTACTTGAAAATCCGCTCATCCGTGCCCATCAGCAGCACCGTCGGAGTAATGTTCCGCCTCCACAGTGCCTCGCTCACGCGCCCCGCCATCTCCTGCTCGGTCACGCCCGGCGTCAGTCCCTCCAGAACCTCGACCGTTGCCGCCGCCGTCTCTCGTCCCAGCACGCGCAGCCGTTCCATCTCGCCCGGCAGCAGCGGAGTCCGCAACCCCGTCAGGTCTACAACTGTCGCATCCGGCGTCACCGTGTCGGCGCATAGCGCGCCACCGCCCGCCAGCTCGCGCAGAGTATTGCCTGGTCCTTCATGCCATTTGTAGATCACCGGCTCATAGCCCAGCCCGGCAAACTCTTCGTCCGCCAGCCGTGGAGCCTCATTATTCGGAGCCAGATAGTACTTCCGCCCATCGCGCGTCAGGAGCAGTTGGCACACCGCCGTCTCCGAGCTCTGCGCCACGCGCGCCTCAACCTGCCCGCCCGTCACCCACGCAATGTTTCCATGACGGCTCAGCACCAGCGCGCCCGCCTGATTGCGGTCCAGCAGCTCAGCCACGCGCTCCAGCTTCGTCTCAATTTCAACTGTGCCCGGCTTCAGACGCGCGCCCTCCTCCGACATTCCGCCCCCGTTTGACAGGCTGTTTATGAGTAAAACGATTTTATAGGCTCGATGCCGATTTGGCACAAGGCATCAGCCGCAACTTATCGCCGTGCAGCCAATCGGCCTTACGCACAGCCGCGCAGCAAGAACCACCAGCGCAATCCACACCAGGTCCGCGCCCAGCAGATGCAGGATCTGCAGGCTCAGCGGAGTCAGCAGCACCAGGTCGCCGAGCCCCAGCGCGTACTGCACCACCAGCAGCGCAATCAACGCCGCTCCCAGCCTGCGAGTCTCACCGTAGCGCATGCTCGCCAGCGCCAGCACCGCCACAAACAGGCCCGCAATCAGGCTCACAGCCGGATGAAACCACCGTATCCGTACCAGCCAGTCGCTGTGCGCCGAAAAGTCCTGGGCAAACGCCGCTGCCAGGTTCGTCGCAGGATGCAGCGTGTCCGCCAGCGCCGCCAGCGATCCCGTCACGCCCGTCACAATCACCGCGAGCAGACCTGTTGCCGCCAGCGCCCATCTGCGCAGCTCCACGCTGCCGCGCATGTACCCCTGTTCGCGCGAAAGAAAATGCGCCGTCACCGCCAGCGCCGCCAGCATCAGCAGGGTATTCGTCAGGTGCAACGACAAATAAAACGCCCGCGCCGGAGACTCATTCTGCGCCGTCATCCCCAGCAGCACCAGCAGCGCTCCCAGCACCGCTTCATTCAAAATAAAAACCAGCGAAACCACCGCCGCCACGTGCGCCAGGTGCCGCCTCACCGTTCCGCGAAACACCCACACCACCAGTCCGATCACCGCCAGCAGGGCAATCCCGCTCGTCGCCCGGTGCGCATACTCAATAATTGTGGTGATCTTCGGATGCTGCTGCACAATCTCGCCGTTGCACAGCGGCCAATGATCGCCGCAGCCATTGCCCGAACCCGTCGCGCGCACCAGCGCCCCATCCAGAATCACGCCGACGTTGTATGCCAGCACGCCCCACGCATACCACCGCAACCCGCGTGAGGGCGCACCCGCAGACGTCGCCGCAACACCCTGGGCCGCTACGGCCCTCGAAGGTGTTGCAGCGGTAGAAGTGGAAAGGCCCATGAACTGCTCCTGCCTTATTCTACGGCTGACTTGTACAACTCACGCCAATCTGTAAGAATCTGCTTCGCTATGAAAACCACACGTACCCTCAGCTTCCTGCTGGCCTCGGCACTCGTTTGCGGGGCCGGTATGACTGCCTTCGCCATGCAAACGGCGTCGCAGGACATGAAAGACGCGGGCCATGACACCAAGGCCGCCACCAAGGACACCGCCCACGCCACCGAAAAGGGAACCAAAAAGGCCTACCATGCCACCACGCACGGCACCAGGAAGGCCTACCACGCGACCGCTCGCGGTACGCACAAGACCTACGAGGCCTCCAAGCACGGCACCGAGACAGCCGCCCACGATACAGCTCACGGCACCAAAGTCGCCGCGGACGATACCGCAAAGGGAACTAAGACAGCGGCCAGCGACACCAAGAAGGGCGTAAAGAAAGTCCTCGGCCACTAGGAAGCAGCACTTGTAGAGAAGCCACCTCCGCGACCAACGGGAGCGACCACAGAGGTTGCTGCACAAAGGCGCGTAGCACGTGTGCCTGGACGGTTAGTCCCTACCCAGCCGCCAGCTCCTTCGCCCGCTCTGCCGCGCGCATCACGGCCTTGATCAGTGTCACGCGCAACCCGCCTTCTTCGAGCTCCAGGATGCCGTCAATCGTGCATCCTGCGGGCGTGGTCACGGCGTCCTTCAGCAGCGCCGGATGATACCCCGTCTCCAGCACCATCTTGGCTGACCCGAACGTAGTCTGCGCCGCCAGCAGCGTGGCAATGTCGCGCGGCAGCCCCACCTTCACTCCCGCCTCCGCCAGCGACTCAAGAATGATGTAGATAAACGCCGGTCCGCTTGCCGACAGGCCGGTCACGGCGTCCATGTGCTTCTCATCCACAATCACTGTGCGCCCAACGGCCTCAAACATCCGCGACGCCAGCTCCATCTGCGCCTCGCTCACATGCCTGCCCCGGCACAGCGCCGCAATCCCCGCGCCCAGCATCGACGGCGTATTCGGCATCGCCCGGATCACCGGAACCTCTATCCCAGCCGCCGCTTCAATCGCGCCAGTCTTCACTGACGCCGCGAATGACACCAGCAGCTTCTTTGTCGTCAGCGCTGGCTTGATCTCCTCCATCAGCGCAGGCACCTGAAAAGGCTTTACGCCGACCAGAATCACATCCGCTGTCCGCACTGCAGCTAGGTTGTCCGTCGAGACTTGAACGCCCCACTGCGCGCTCAGCGCCGCGGCGCGCTCCTCATGAGCCACCGTCGCCGTCAGTTGATCGGGCCCCAGCATCTGCTGCTTCAAAAATGCCTGCAACAAAATGCCGCCCATCTTGCCCGCGCCCAGTACCGCCACGCGCAGCTTCTTCAAATCCTTGTCTTTTACTTCTTGAGCCACCGTGTTCATCGTACTTATCAGCTTACACAACCAGCCCGTGCACGCTCACGCGCCCTCCGCCATTTACCATTAGAGGAATGCGGCTTGCCGCGCCTAAACGATGATCAAACCCGCCGTCCTGCTTGTTTTCGCCGCGCTGATTCTTGCGCCGCTCGCCCGCTCCCAGACCTTCCCCAAGTCCGTCCAGAAGCAGGCCGAAGAGAGGTCCTCCTATCCCGGCACGCTCTCCCCAAACGCCGCGCCGCCTGTGCCGCAATCGCTCGCCGACCGCCGCGCCGCGCTCAATGACATCCTCACCCAGCTCTGGCAGGACCATCTCGCCCGCCATCCGCTCTTTGCCTCCGTCTCCGGCGACCACCACTACGATACCGACCTGCCCGACTACTCCGTTTCCGCCTGGAACGCCGCGCTCGACAGCGGACGCCGCGATCTCCTTCGTCTCGGCGTCATCGACACCACCGGCATGACCCCCGAAGAATCCCTGAGTGACGCGCTCGCCGTCCGCTACCTCGTCGCCCAGCAGCAGGCGGCCGAATACAAACCATGGCAAATGCCCATCACGCCTTACTCCGGTCCGCAGATCAATCTCATCCACGCGCTCCCGCAGCTTCGCTTCTCGACCGTAGACGACTACGACAACTACGCCGCGCGCCTCAGCAAACTGCCCGCCGCCATCCGGCAGGCCACCAACGCCGCCAGCTTCGGAATCGAAGAAGGCCGCGTTCCGCCGAAATTCCTTCTTCAGCAAGTGCTCACGCAGGTCAACGCCATCGCGCACTCCAAACCAGAAGACACGCCCTTCGCCGCGCCCCTCAAAAGCTTTCCGGCATCCATCCCCACCGCCGACCGCAAGCGCATCACCGACGAAATCCTCACCGCCATCCGTACTCAGGTGCAGCCCGCCTACGTCCTCTTCGGCTTGTTCCTCAGCCGGACCTACGTCCCCGCCGGCCGCGCCAACGCCGGCATCTGGTCCATCCCAGCCGGAGACGCGTACTACGCCTTCCTCGTCAACCAAAGCACCACCACCACCCTCACTCCGCAGCAGGTCCACCAGCTCGCCCTGCATCAGGTCGCGCAGGACGAGGCTGCCATGCTCGCTCTCGCGCAAAAGCTCGGCCTTGCAGACTTGAGCGCGCTCCGTCATGCGGTCTCCGGCAACTATCGCTTCCAGGCCTATGCCTCGCAAGAGTTGTCTGACATCTACAAAAGCGCGCTTCCCGCCATTCCCTCCACGCTGCCTCCATTCCGTCGCTACGCCCGCTACCCGGCCTTCATGGATGGGTGGGCGCTCTACATCGGCACAACCAGCACAACCACCGACCCATACCAGCGGCTCGGGCTGCTGGAGCTCGACCGTTACCACGCCGCCCTCGCCGTCGCCGATACCGGCATCCACGCCCTGCAATGGACGCGGCAGCAGGCCGTCGATTATGTCGTTGCGCACACCATGCTGGCCAATGCCCCCGATACTGTCGCGTCCGCAATGGAAGGCGTTGACCGCGTCATCGCCCAGCCCGCGCAATCACTCGGAGCCACCATCGGCGAAATTGAGTTCACCCAGCTACGCGCCCAGGCTCAGCAATCCCTCGGGCCAAAATTTTCTCTCTCTGCGTTTAATCAGGCTGTCCTCGCCTCCGGCCCGCTGCCCATGGACCTTCTCCAGCAGCACATCGAGCATTGGATCGCGGCGCAGAAGGGAAGCAGCGAGTAAGAGGACGCGAAGACCTATCAGCCGTATGAAGCAGTCGCGTGGCAAAGCCAGTCAGCGAATGTAGCGGCGTTCAAACCATGCTCAATGAGCAAATTGGCCTGTTCAAGACATCACGCGAACTTTTCTGCAACGATGACAGAAAGAGCGAATGACAAACTTCCATTGATGAGCATCAAATTGCGGGAAAGCGAGCCAGACAGCCACCACAGAGCAGAAAGGTGACGTGTGGATTACTTCTGCAGCGTAACCTCAAGTGCGGACTCCATCTGTTTGCCGCTCTCGTCCTACCTGGAGTTGAGGATGAACGTGAGGCCCATGGTCCACACCAATCGACGTGCGCTGATCTTTCGCATGATCATTGTTGCGCTGCTTATGGGTCCGGCTCCATGGCTTCCCGCACAGATGCACTCTGAGTCGGCCGCATTGCCGGATGCCCCCCAGCCTCAAGCCGCACCAGCGGCGCCTGATGCGCGCCAGGATACGCATCAGGTTCCGTTAAAGAAGCATTGCCCTCCAGCGTCGCAAGGCAAGCCGCAGAAGGATGGAGGCGCCGGCTGCGCTCCTGGGTTCAGCTTCTTTCACCCCCTTGGGAGACCACCTCGGTCCGGCCCGCTGACTCCGAAGAACAAACTGCAACTGGCAGCGAGTGATGTAGTGGATCCCTTTAACCTGATCACGATCGGCGCGACAGCAGCGATTACCATCGGCAGCAATCCCGATACAGATTACGGACCCGGGATGAAGGGATGGGCCAAGAATGCCGGGACTCTGCTGACCGAGGATATGAGCGGCGAATTTTTTGCCACCTTTCTCGTTCCCTCGCTCACGCGGCAGGATCCGCGCTTTCACCGGATGCCGAAAGCCTCAATCCCCAGGCGCATTGCCAACGCGATTGTGCAGCCGGTCTGGACGAAAAGCGACAGGGGAAACCCAATGCCCAACTTCGGAGATCTGATCGGCTTTCCGGCTGCCATCACCCTTGCGAATGTTTATGTCCCCGGTCGCCAGCAGGGTGTGGGGCCAACAGCCGAGAGCTCCGCAATCGCAATTGGTACGGCGCCGATCGGCAACTTCATCAGCGAGTTTGTTCCCGAAGTAGCGAAGCATATCAGCATCCACATCGTATTCATCCAGCGAATTGTGAATCAAATTGCTCTTACGCATGGGCCAATCTAGAGACGTGGGCCGTTCGATGCAGGAGTGCCCCCACATCTCGCAGAAATGTATGCAAGCAGCTACGCCCGCTGGTAGCCAGTTCGCACGGTTAGTATGGTTTGTCCTTGGCTCGCGGCCCGCTGCCC
>JASHUR010000089.1 GCA_030039895.1 Acidobacteriaceae bacterium
CGCGGCGGTCAGAACCTCATGCCTGCCATCCTGTTAGCCGTCGAAAGCTATGCGACTGTCGGCGAAATCGCCGCCGCCATGCGTGATGTCTTCGGCGAATATCAGGAATCCGCCGTCATCTAACATCAACAACCCTATGCCCGCGACGCAGAGTGCCGCGCGGTGAGCACCCTTGCAATGCAGAGCGAATCTTTCTACTATTTTCTCCAATGACGCGGTCGGTCAAAGTCGTCGTGGCGCTGCTCTGCATCGTATGTGTGCTTGCCCTGTGCGCAGCGCCTTATGCTGATATTCCGCCGGCGGCACTACGGTCTCTTCAGGCCGTGGTCGCACTGATGCTTTCGCTTACGGCTGCCGTTCTTCTGCGCAGCCATGTTTTCCAGCCAAATCCAGCTTCAGCCACGCGTTCCGGAGCAACCCACTACGCTCTGTTCTGTCCGCGGTTACTCCCTTTGCAGGCTAGCTGTGTCCTGCAGTGCTAGATTTTTGCCTTAAGCGCTCCTCTTCAGTTCCGTAATTCGCTTCAACGAGCCGAACCCTAAATTCACCTCAGAGAGTCGAATAAGGAAGCCGCATCCAGCGGATTTCCGAGGAATCAATGAAGGCACAAGATATATTTCAATCCTGGTCAATCATTCTCTCAGGGCGAAAGCCCATGCTCTCGATTGAGCTTACGCGCGAGTGCCCGCTCCGCTGTCCAGGCTGCTATGCCTTCGACGAAGCACATCTCGGCGGCAATGGTGTTACCCTGCGCGTGCTTTCCGACTACAAAAAGGATGAACTCGTGGATCGGGTACTGGCCCTGGTCGAGGAACACCGGCCGATGCATGTCTCCCTGGTTGGCGGCGATCCTCTTGTGCGTTACCGCGAACTGGAAAAAATCTTGCCCAAACTCGATGAGCAAGGTATATATGTTCAGCTCGTAACCAGCGCGTTTCGACCCATTCCTGCACATTGGGCCCGCTTCCCTCGGCTGGACGTTGTCGTGTCCATCGACGGGCTGCAGCCCGATCATGATGAGCGGCGCAAACCCGCGACCTACGAGCGCATTTTGCAGAATATAAAGGAAAGCCGTGTGACCATCCACTGCACCATTACGGGCCAGATGGCAAGACAAACGGACTACTTTTCCCGCTTTCTCGCCTTCTGGAGCACTCAACCGCAGATCAAGCGTATCTGGATGAGCCTTTTTACGCCGCAGAAGGGCGCTGCTGCTCCTGAGATCCTTACCTCTGCCGAGCGCACGCGCGTCATTAATGAGCTGCGCCGCCTGCGCATCGAGTATCCCATCCTCGAAATGAACGACAGCGTCCTGCGCGAATTCCTCCATCCGCCCAAGTCGCCGGACGAGTGCATGTTTGCCCAGACCACGCATGTCGTCTCAGCCGATCTTGCCACCCGCGTCACACCGTGCCAGTTCGGCGGTAACCCCGACTGTTCGCAGTGCGGATGCCTCGCCTCCATGGGGCTGGCAGCCGTAGGCCATTTTGAGATTAGCCCTGGAATCACAATCGGCAAGCTTTACAATGCCTCTGAACGTCTCGGGAAAGGCATTGGTAAACTCAAGGATTTTCACAAAAAGGTAGCATGAGTATGACTCTTCAACCCGCTATCACTGTCCTGGAATCACCCTCGCCCGCCCGTAATGCCGCGCACACCGGGAGCCCGGTCGTCAACATTGAGCAATCCGAGCGCGAGCTGCGTCGCCAACTCGCCCGTTGCGCCCACTGGATGCATCGCCTCGGCTTTGCGCCCGGAACCTCGGGCAATCTATCCGTGCGGCTTTCTTCGGGAGACCGCTTCAACGAGCGTCGCCTCCTCGCGACTCCCACCGGTTGCAGCAAAGCCCTGCTTCGCCCCTCGGACATGGTCATCGTTGACCTCGAGGGCCGCCAGCACTCCGGGACCCGCAACGTGACCAGCGAAATCGGCATGCACCTTGCGGTCTACCGCGCCCGTCCCGACGTCAATGCCGTTGTGCACGCGCACCCGCCAATTGCAACTGCTTTTGCGTCATGCGGTCTCGCGCTCGATGCCCCCCTTTGCGCCGAGATCGTTATGACCCTTGGCAAAATCCCCCTCGCACCCTATGCCACTACCGGGACCGATGAGGTTGCGTCCAGCCTGCAACCGTTTCTGCGCGACCACGATGCCGTACTGCTTGCCAATCACGGGCTCGTCACCTATGGCAAAGATCTCCTCGACGCCTTCATGAAGACGGAAGTCTGCGAACACTTCGCGCAGGTCTGCCTTACCACCCGTCAACTGGGCTGCGCCAAGCCCCTCGAACCCGAAGCTCTGAATAAACTCGCGGTCGCCCGCACCCGCTACCTCGCGAATCTTCGTCCTTCATTCAGGGACCAAAGTTAAAATTTGTCGAACTGAAATTCGCTTGCGAGTAATACACCGCTAACCGGACATTCACGGCACATAACTATACCTTCTGCGTGGCTGAAAAAAGAGCCTCCCAAAGGAGCGGTTATGCATAAGCTCGTCGCTAGCTCTCTCGCATCTTTACTTGTTGCTTCACAGACTTTCATGCCGGTATTCGCCAATGGGCAGGATGACCGGTTCTCGACCGCCACCCCTATCCATCACCTCGTTGTTATCTTTCAGGAGAATGTCTCCTTCGACCACTACTTCGGCACCTACCCCAGCGCGCTCAATCCCAAGGGTGAACCGCGATTTGTCGCAGCTCATGGCACCCCATCCGTCAATGGGTACACGCAAGTTCTCCTGACACAGAATCCCAACTTCCTCAATACCACACTGAACGGAACCGGCGCGGCAAATCCCTTCCGCCTTGACCGCTCGCAGGCTGCAACCGCCGACCAAGACCACAATTACGAGCCCGAGCAGGAAGCATTTCATGGCGGCCTCATGGACGGTTTCCCGAAATACACGGGCACACCCGGACCTCCGCCAACCGGCTACCCCACCAACGGCCTGGTCATGGGCTATTACGACGGCAACACCGTTACAGCCCTCTGGAATTACGCGCAGCACTATGCCATGAACGATAATTCCTACGGCACGACCTTCGGTCCGTCGACTCCCGGCGCTATCAACCTCATTTCCGGCCAGACGAACGGCGTGGTCGACGCCATCTCGCCAGGCACCGCGGTTATCGATGACGGTGACGGCGGCTACACCGACATCGGCGATGCCGACCCTGTCGGGGACGTTTGCTCCAGCACCTCCAAAGCCATTCACATGAGCGGCAAGAACATCGGCGACCTGCTTAACAGCGCGGGTATTACCTGGGGTTGGTTCGAAGGCGGTTTCAATCTCTCAATCAAAAACCCCAATGGCACCACGGGCTGCGGCCGCAACACCACCTCCGCCGTCACTGGCGTCACTGAGAGCGACTACATTCAGCACCACGAGCCATTCCAGTACTACGACTCCACCGCCAATCTCACCCACAAGCGCCCTGCTTCCGTGAACACCATCGGATATCCGGGAGATCCCGCCAACCATCAATACGACATCAATGACTTCTTCGCCGCCGTCAAAGCCGGCAACTTCCCGGCTGTCAGCTTCCTGAAAGCCCCCGGATATCAAGACGGCCACGCCGGCTACTCAGACCCGCTTGATGAGCAAAACTTCATCGTGAAGGTCATCAACTTCCTTGAGCAACAGCCCGATTGGGCCAGCACCGCCGTTATTATCAACTACGACGACTCCGACGGCTGGTACGACCACCAGCTTGGCCAGATCGTGAACCAGTCTTCGTCCTCGGCTGATGCGCTGCTCGGCACCGGCAACTGCGGAGACGGCACCACAGCTCTCGCCGGTCCCGATGGCGATCATGTTCAGGGCCGCTGCGGTCATGGACCGCGTCTGCCCTTCATGGTCATCTCGCCCTGGGCCAGGCAGAACTTTGTTGACCACACCATGACCGACCAGAGCTCGATCATCCGCTTCATCGAAGACAACTGGCTCGGTAGCGAACGCATCGGTCAAGGCTCCTTTGACGCCCTTGCCGGCCCCATCAACAACATGTTTGACTTCAATGATCCTCCGCGCCTGAAGCCGCTCATCCTCGATCCGACCACCGGCGAGGTTATATCCGGCTATTGGCAATAAAAACCTCGAAACCATTACCATTCCGAAGGACGCCCGGACAGCAAGTCCCGCGTCCTTCGGAATTTTCCTGTTAAAAACCACCGGGACTCTGCATTGATATCCAGACGAAGCTTCCTCGAGCGAACCGCCGCCCTCGCCGCCTGCCTTGCCCTGAAAAGACCCTCTTTTGCCCAAATACACGAAATACACTATGCGACGCCGCTCGACCCTGACGCTCTACACCCGTGGGTCGATCCGCTTCCCGTCCCCGAGGTTATTCAAAACATTGGCCATCGCCCCGATCCCAACGACCCATCGCGTCAACTCCCCTTCTACCGTCTCGCCATGCGAGAGATGCACTTGAAGCTGCATCGCGACCTGCCGCTAACGCGCGTCTGGGGATTTAACAACTTCTCGCCCGGCCCCGTCTTTGAGACCCGCAGCGGCCAGGGCCTGCTTGTTGAGTGGGCAAATGAGCTGCCTGCACAGCATTTCTTGCCCATCGATCACACCCTTGGCGGAGCCGGCCCCAGCGTGCCTGACGTCCGCAGTGTCATCCATCTCCACGGCGGCAGAACTCCCGCCGCCAGCGACGGCTATCCCGAAGACTGGTACGTTCCCGGGCAGTCCCGCGTCTACCACTATCCCAATCGGCAGGACGCGACGCTGCTCTTCTATCACGACCACACCATGGGGATTCACCGCCTCAACCTGTATGCCGGCCTATTGGGCCTTTTCGTCATTCGCGACGAAGTCGAGGACTCACTCAACCTGCCCCGCGGTAAGTACGAAATTCCTCTCCTGATTTACGACCGTTTTCTCCGCAAAGACGCCCAGCTCGACTACCCCGTTTCGCCCAACCCCCAATCACCCTGGGTTCCCGAAGTCTATGGCAATGCCATGCTCGTTAACGGCAAGCTTTTCCCGTATCTCGACGTCGAACCTCGCGCCTACCGCTTCCGTGTCCTCAATGGAGCCAACACCCGCTTCTTCCGCCTCTTCGTCCAGCATGGCTCCGGAGCCGGTCCCGATCTCCACGTCATCGGCAGCGACCAGGGGCTGCTCTCCGCGCCCGCGACCGAGAAGCGCATCGAGCTCGCTCCTGCCGAACGTACCGACTTCATCCTCGATTTCAGCCCCTTGGCCGGAGAGAAGCTCGTCCTCGCTACCGACGGCTTCGAACTGCTCCAGATCCGCGTTGCCGGCAGCAAGCCCGCCGCGTTTTCGCTGCCGCTGACCCTCCGCCCCACCCCGCGCACACCGGAGTCGGCGGCCATCCGCACCCGGCGCCTCACTCTCGACGAAATTATGGACCCCGTCCAGCAATCCATGGGCATGCTTCTCAACCGTACGCGCTGGAGCGCGCCCGTCACGGAAACGCCCACACTCGACACCACCGAGATCTGGGAGCTGGTCAACCTCACCGAGGACACGCATCCCATCCACCTGCACCTCGTCCGTTTTCAGCTTCTTGAGCGCCGCCCATTCGATGTCTTTCTCTATCAGGACAAGGGGCAGCTTCGTTACATCGGCAAACCGCGCCCGTTCCTGCCCGTCGAAGCCGGCTGGAAGGACACCGTCCGCGCCGAATCTGGCGAAGTCACCCGCATCATCGTCAAATTCGAGGGCTACACCGGGCGCTACCTCTGGCACTGCCACATCGCCGAGCACGCAGACAACATGATGATGCGCCCCTTAGAAGTGATGGCAAAGGGGTAGGGATAACGACAGCAGTCGCGCGCCTATCCATCGCTGATAGCATCGGGAATATGGTTCCCCTTTCGCTCGAAAACCAGGTTGTCCTCATCACCGGAGGTTCTCGCGGCATCGGAGCCGCTGCCGTCCGCCTCTTCCATCAGGCCGGAGCCCGCGTGGCCTTCAACTACCGCAGTGCCAGCTCCGCGGCCGAATCCCTTGCGAGAGAACTGGGCTCCAACTGCATCGCCATCGAGCAGGAGCTCTCCACGCCCGAACATGGGCGCACCCTCGTTGCCAGGACCATCGAAGCCTACGGCCGCATCGACGCGCTCATCGCCAACCATGGCGTCTGGCCGCCCCATGATGCCCCCATTGCCTCCATGCCCGAGGAGCAGTGGCGCTCCACGCTCGCCATCAACCTCGACAGCGTTTACGGACTCACCCAGGCCGCCGTTGCCCAGATGCTCCGCCAGGGCCAGGCCAGGCCGGAAGCGCCGGACCAGCCCGCCGGGCACATCGTCTTCGTCAGCTCCACCGCCGGCCAGCGCGGTGAGGCCAATCATGCCGACTACGCCGCCAGCAAGGGCGCGCTCATCAGCCTGACCAAAAGCCTTTCCAGCGAGCTTGCCCCGCAGGGAATATGTGTCAATTGCGTCGCCCCCGGCTGGGTCGAAACCGATATGTCCGCCGCGGCCCTCACCGATCCCGCCTCCAGCGCATCCATTCTTGCCACGATTCCCCTCCGCCGTGTCGCGCGTCCAATCGAAATAGCGGGTCCTATACTCTTTCTCTGCACGCCTTTCGCCGGTTTTATCAGCGGAGAAATCCTCAACGTGAATGGAGGCGCGGTTCTCGTCGGATGAAAAAGCTCGCGATTCTTACCCTGCTTCTATTCGCTGCCTGCTATGCGGCAACCCCTGCATCCGTCGCGCAGACCCAGCAAATCCCCGGCGCCAACGCAACCAAGGCCAAGGCCGAACTTGAGGCCATGCTACAGGCCATGGGCGGCCAGCGCTGGCTCGCGCTTCAAAACACCTTCTATCACGGCCGCGTCTCCGGTTTTTACCAGGGCAAGCCCACCGGGGAGATCGAGGACTACTTCGAGTGGATCACGCCCTCTGGTCAGGCTCGCATCGAGTACGGCAAAAAGCACGACGATGTCGAGATCTTTACCGGCAGCGACTGCTTTGAAGCCACCTATCTCGGCAAGCGCAAGCTCCCCAGCGATATCTGCGACGACTTCATACGCCGCCGCGACCACTCTATCAACGTAGCCCTCCACGTCTGGATGAACGACCCCAATACCCTCTTCATCGACGACGGCCAGACCCTCTCCGAACGTCACCTTACCGACCAGGTCACCCTGATCAGCGCGAATGACGAGTCCATTGTCATCCAGATGGACGCCCAGACTCACCTGCCCCGTAGCTGCACCTTCCAGTACCGCGATCCGGTCTACCACGACAAGGACACAGACCGCGAGGAGTACGACAACTACCATCTCATCGAGGGCTTTCCGACGGCCTTCAGCATCACCCGCTTCCACAACGGCGACATCGTCAGCCAGCGTTACCTTTACAACGCCGGATACAACGTCAAGCTGCCACCTAACGGCTTCGACATCGACGCCATTGCTGCCCACATCAAAAAATAGCCGGAAACCTGGGACTATGCCTGCTCGCCGCCCTTTCCGGGACCGCACAGGCTTGCGCCGCCTGGGGCGCTTTTTGCCTCACCACGAAGTAAACTCGGTGTGCGGATTCTCGTCTATTCAAGTGCATGGAAAACATCGTTTCCACAGAGCTTCCGCCCATTACGCAGGAGCTTCCGGTGCTTGAGCTGTCGGACTTTGACGAAGTGGTGCGGCTCTACCGGCCGCGCATCTTCCGCTTCCTCATGTCCTCGCTCGGCGACCGTGATCTGGCCGAGTCGCTCACGCAGGACTGTTTTCTTCGGGCCTATAATGCCCGCCACCAGTTCCGCGGCGATGCCAGCATCAATACCTGGCTTACGCGCATCGCGCTTAATCTGGTGCGCGACCATCTGCGCAGCCGCCGTATCCGCTTTTGGCAGAAGACCCGCGAATCGGCGATCGATCTGGTCGACATCAGCGATTGGGTTCCGGACAAAGCGGCCTCTGCGGAAGCGGCTATATTGCAGCGCGAACGTGTGAAGCAGGTTTGGAAAGTAGTGAACGATCTTTCCCGTCAGCAGCGCACTGTTTTCATCCTGCGCTTTGTTGAGGAAATGGAGCTCTCAGAGATCGCAGAAACCACGGGAATGAACACCAGCACCGTCAAATCGCATCTGTATCGTGCGCTGCGCGTCGTTCGCGAACGCGCAGGAGGTCAGTCATGAACAATCAATTCGAACAAAATCCGCTTAAGCCGACCGGCGAGCTTGCCAACGCCATTCGCGACTTCCGCTCTGCCGTCACGCATGTTGCCGACCGTGAGACTGCGCGGCCTGTCTCCGCTGACTGGCTAGCCCCTGCGCGCCGTCGTCGCCGCAGGGCGCGGCAAACCACGATGCTTGCCTGGGCCTGTGCCACGCTGCTCTGCCTCGCCATGCTGCCATATTCAATTAACCTGAGCCACGAGGCGCCGCCGCAACCTGCCGTCACAGCTGCCACAACAGCAGCTCCTGCTCCTGAGTCCGACAACGCCTTGCTTGAGCAGGTGGACACCGACGTTTCCCAGACCGTCCCCTCACCGCTTGAGCCGCTGGCTGAGCTTGAAAGCTGGAGCTCCGAATCAACCTCGACTTCTGCCTCAAATACCTCGAGCCGTTCTTCCGGCCGCACTGCCGGGTCCGGATCCGCGCTCTCATCAACGGAGAAACAATAATGATGCAAGACCGAAAGAAACTTCCCGCAATCTTCCTTACACTCGCCTCAATGCTCTGCCTTGCGGCCTCCGCACCTGTGTTCGCGCAAGACTGGCAGGGCCGTGGTCCCGGCGGCCCCATGGGCGGCCCGATGGAACACGACTTCCATCGCCCCAACCACGGACGCTGGTGGGACAACCCGAAAATCGCCACGCAAATCGGCCTCACCGACGCGCAGAAGAAGCAGATGGACGACATCTTTTTCAAGAATCGTCTTCAGCTGATCGACCTGAATGCCGCCCTGCAGAAGGACGAACTCATGCTGCGTCCTATGATCGGAGCCGATCAGCCGGATGAGGCAAAGGTCCTCGCTCAGATCGACACCATTGCCCAGGACCGCGCCAACCTTGAGAAGGCCAACGCCCGCATGCTCTTCGGCATTCGCAGGGTCCTCACCCCTGAGCAGTGGACCAAACTCAAGACCCTTGTGCGCCAGCACCGCGCCATGATGGACCGTCGTGGCCGTATGGGACAGCGACGCTGGCGCGGCCGCCCGAATGGTCCCGGCGGACCGCCGCCACCGCCTCCGGATGGCTCTGCTCCGGGTGCTGGGTCGGCGCCACAGCCGATGCCCAATGCACAGCCGAATTAGTAAGTGCTATTCCTCCAAAACTAAAAGAGGAGCGGTGACCCGCTCCTCTTTCTTTTTTCTCTTCGAACTTACTTCGTCTCCACCGCAATCACCCGTATCTCCGGATACTGCTGGTTCCAATCATCGGACACATGATCGAAGATCAGGTGGAACGACTTCGTCTCTCCCGGAGCAATCGGCGAAGCTGACACCGGCTCAATATCAATGGTCGGCACCCGCGCGCGAATCAGCTCCAGCGGCATCGTATTCTTCTGCGCAATTGGATTCGTAAAGCCGTGGAATGCCACCTGCACCGTCACGCCGGTCAAGGTTTTGTCTCCGTTGTTGGTAATGTCTCCGTCAATGTAAGTCTGCGTCGCTCCAATAATCGTCGATGCCGTGCTCATCTTGATGTTTGAGATCGTCAGATATTTCGCATATGCAGCCGGCGGCGCCAGCCCCGGCCCACCCGGATTTACCGGCTTCGGCGTGCGTCCCACCACCAGCCATACCGCGATGACCAGCCCGACCACGGTTCCGGCAATGGCCCAGGGCAAAATCGGCCGTGGCTCCTTCGTTTCGCCTTGTCCCGAGCCCAGAAAATCCGGCCCGTTCGCTCCATCCGTCATGATGGCGATTTTACATCCCCGCTATCAAAAGCTCGCGCTGCCTGACCTATGTTGATTCTCCGGTCACGTGGATAAAAATTCATATTTTCGCGCATCAAAATGGGGCGACACTGAGTCTATTACTAAAAGATGGAAAGCCAGGCAGCACACCCCGGTTGTACTCTGACCGGACAACATCCACGCTTCATCAGCACTGAGATGGCCTATGCAGCAGACGCAAATTCAATCCGCCCCCTTGCAGTCTGACGTTCGTCGCCAGCCCGGCGAATCGATCTATCAGATCGCCATCATCATCGCCGCGCTCCTGCTCGTCATCAGTGCGTCATTGTTCTGAAAGAACTCCACGGAACCGCGGCCCGCGCATGCGCCGCCTGAGGCGACTATCCCAGGTCCATCGCATATTGTGCATCGGACTCCGCTCGCGCCGCCTTGGGTTCCTTCGTCAAATCAAATACCAGCCGTTCGAGCACCAGCCGCTTGTCGGGAGGCTGCGACCGCAGCTCCAGGTCCGCTCTCGCAATCAGCCGCAAAGCACGTGTAATCTCCCGGCTGCCCTTATACCGTCGCGCCTGCCGGATCAAATCCTCCGCTGCAAACGGAGGCATCCGGAAGCCCTGCCACAGTGCCTGCCATATCGCCCGCGGGTCGCGCACGTTCTTCTCCAGAATCACCAGCATCTGCCGGAACGTCCGCGCCAGCATATACAAATGCCCGATCGCCGAATCCTCTCCACCGTCGGAAGCATTCAGCAGCCCCGCCAGCAGCTTCAGAGCACGCGCCGTGTCCCTGGCCGAGATCGCATCCGTCAGCTCGTATAGCGACCGCTGCTTTGCCGCCAGAACCATCGTCTCCACATCGCCCAGCGTCACGTGCTTCTTCTCGCCCGCATACAGCAGCAGCTTGTTCCACTCGCTGGCGATCAGCATCATGTCCGCGCCCAGCGCGTCCGCCAGTTCGCGCGCAGCGTCCTGCTCAAACTTCACGTCCAGCCGTTCGCTCTCCGTCACAATCCAGCTCAGTGCGTCCGTCTCGTCCACGCGGGCCAGCTCGACCATCCCGCACCATTCGCCCAGCGTCTCGCGAATCCGTTCGTAGCGGTTCTTATCGTCCATGTCCATCCGCCGCGGATCAGACGGGATGCGGATATGGTCAGCCACAAACAGAATCACGCACTGCGGATTCGGCGACCGGAAGTACTCCTCAATCGCCGCAAACTCTTCCTTTTTCGCGCCCCGCGTGTACAGCGCCTTGAGCCCGCGCACAAAGAACACCTGGAACGGAGCCATCAGCGACGGCGTCCGCGCCCGGTCCAGCGCCTCAAAAATATTCGTCTCGCTTAAGTCCAGGTCGCTCAGGCAGAAATCCCGCATCTGCTCGGGAACCAGTATCTCCAGCACCGCCTTCCGGCAGCGCTCATACAGAAAGGTCTCATCGCCCAGCAGCACATATCCGGGCCGCAGCTTCCCGTCGCGCACCTCGGCTACAAAGCGATCAGCCGCCGCGAACCCCGCTCCCATCTATCTCAGCCTCGCTTTGTTTGCCCGCATAACCATTAAAAGGACTCCAGAATATCCGACACCACCGACTGCGCAAAATCCGTCGCCAGCCGCTGCTCTGCCGGACCGTTTTCCTGGATAAACGTCACCAGGTCCTGCGTCGTCTCATACTGCTGCCGGAACAGGTACGACGGATTCTGGTACAGCACCCTCCCGTCGCGGTCCACCAACTTCACCCGCGCCTGTATCGTGATCAAAAAGCTCGATGACTGCCCCGTCTGCGAGTTGTATGTCAGAGGAGTCACCCTGAAGCTTGTAATCGTCCCATCGAGCGTTGCATCGGCATTCGCGCTGTGCCCCGCGATCAGGCGGTACGACGTCCGGCTGGAGAGCTCCTTGATTACCGCCTGCGTAAACAGAACCTCAGTGTGGTAAGACTGCGTGTCGTTCTGGAAGACCGGAACCGCCAGCGTATGCACCGTCTGCGGCAAATGCGCCGCCGTGCCCACAGCATGATACCCGCAGCCGGCCAGCGCCACCAGGCAGCTCAACAAGACTGTCGCAATCCCCCGGCCCATCCCATAATCCACACCACGACCCATAGCTGCTCTATTCTCTCAGGACTCCGCTTTCACCGCACGTAGCTTTTCGAATCCCTAACGGCTACCGGCTACCGGCACCTCAACCTGTACCCCGCTGCTAAAATGAAATAAAGCAATGAAGTGTCCATACTGCGGGTTTGCGCAAGACCGTGTGGTTGACTCGCGCGAGAGCAAGGAAGCCGACTCCATCCGCCGCCGTCGCGAATGCGAGCGTTGCAATAAGCGCTTCACCACCTACGAACGCATCGACGAAATTCCTTACATGGTCGTCAAGAAGGACGGCCGCCGGGAGAAGTTCGAGCGCCAGAAAGTGTTGAGCGGCCTGCTGCACGCGTGCGAGAAGCGTCCTGTCCCGGCCAGCGCCATGGAAGCCCTGGTCGACGAAGCGGAGTCCTTCCTTATGGATTCGCCCGAGCGCGAACGCACTACCAGTGAGATTGGGGAGCTGATCATGGAGCGCCTCAAAGCTCTGGACACCGTTGCCTACATCCGCTTTGCCAGTGTCTACCGCGACTTCAAGGACGTCCGCGAATTCAAGGAAGAGCTGGAACAGTTGCTCGGCACCAAAGAGCGCCGCAAAAGCAGGTAGTCGGCTAACTATAACAGGCATCGTGCGCGCCGCCTCAACGCCGCGCCTATTACGAATGAAAGAGACCATGCAGAAGACACACACAGTCACCCTCATCCCCGGCGACGGAATCGGCCCCGAAGTCTCCGACGCGGTCGTCCGCATCCTGGAAGCCACCGGCGTCCGCTTCAACTGGGAGCGCTTCGCCGCCGGCGCGGAAGCCTTTGAAAAGCACAAGGAATACATTCCCAAAGACCTCTACGAGTCGATTGAGCGCAACAAGGTCGCCCTCAAAGGCCCCGTCACCACCCCGATCGGGGGCGGATTCGCTTCCATCAACGTCACTCTGCGCAAAAAGTTTGAGCTCTACGCCAACTTCCGCCCTGTCAAGAGCCTTCCCGGCCTTGAAACCCGCTATCCCAACGTTGACCTCGTTATCATCCGCGAAAACACCGAGGGCCTCTACGTCGGCCTCGAGCACGAAGTCGTCCCCGGCGTCGTCGAATCGCTCAAGGTCATCACCGAAAAGGGCTCGACCCGCATCGCCAAGTTCGCCTTTGAGTACGCCCGCAAGCACAACCGCAAAAAGATTCACGCCATCCACAAGGCCAACATCATGAAGATGTCCGACGGCCTCTTCCTCAAGTGCGCCCGCGAAATCGGCAAGCACTATCCGGACATCACCTACGGCGAGCACATCATCGACAACACCTGCATGCAGCTCGTCATGAACCCTTACCAGTACGACATGCTGCTGCTAGAAAACCTCTATGGCGACATCGTCAGCGACCTCTGCGCTGCCTTCGTCGGCGGGCTCGGCCTTGTGCCAGGAGCCAACATCGGCGTCGAAGCCGCCATCTTTGAGGCCGTGCATGGTTCCGCGCCCGACATTGCCGGCAAGGACATCGCCAATCCCACCGCGCTGCTGCAGTCCGCCGTCCTCATGCTGCACCATATCGATGAGTCCGCCGCTGCTGACCGCGTGCAAAGCGCGATTGAAAG
>JASHUR010000090.1 GCA_030039895.1 Acidobacteriaceae bacterium
AAGTAGGCAACACTGAGGGGAACGCAATCGCGTTCCCCTCAGTGCTTTTGCGCAGTGTTTATGCGGTGTTCGCGCGCACTCCCATTTCACCCTCATTTGCGACAATAGAAATATGACACGACGCCGCTGGATCGCCGACACCTGGGACGAAGCCACCGCCACCCTCACCGGCGAGCAGGCCGCTCACCTCATTCGCGTCCTCCGCGCGCAGCCCGGCATGGAGTACGACATCGTTGCCGGGGACCGCGTATGCCACGCCGTCATTGCAGGAATCACCGGAGACACCGTCCGCTTCAACCTCGTCGCCGACGTTCCCGCCGAGCCCGCGCTCCCTGTCACCCTCCTGCTTGCCGTCTTCAAGTTCGACCGCATGGAGTGGGCCATCGAGAAAGCCACTGAGCTCGGAGTCAACCGCATCATTCCCGTCATCGCCCGGCGCACAGAGAAACATCTCGCTCACGCCGCGCCCAAGCGCACCGAGCGCTGGCGCCGCATCGTGCGCGAAGCATCGCAGCAGTCGCGCCGCGCCGACATCCCTGTTATTGAAGAAGCCATCTCGCTTCGCGCCGCCGTCAAACGCGAAAGCCGCGCCGTCCGCCTCGTTCTCGCCGAAGAGGAGCGAGCCACCACGCTCACCGGCGCGCTCACTCAAACACTGGATGAATCCGCTTCCCGAACCGATGAGCTGCCTGAGATTCAGCTTGCCGTTGGCCCTGAAGGCGGATGGGCCGCGGATGAAGAAGCGCTCTTCGACTCCGAAGGCTGGAAGCCCGTCAGCCTCGGCCCTCGCATCCTGCGCGCAGAAACCGCCGCCATCACCGCCCTCGCCGTCACCGCCGCCATGCTCGAGTAAATTCGCGCACCCAAACAAAAAGCCCAGGGCATCACCCTGAGCTTTCCGCATTCCTATTGGCTGTTGGCTACTGGCTATTGGCTGCCTTATTGCCTGCCCTATTGGCTACTGGCTATTGGCTACTGGCTGCCCTTTGGCTATTGCCTGCCCTATTGGCTACTGGCTTTCTATTGGCTGCCTTATCGGCTGCCCTTACGAAAACATCTCCTTCACCCGCTCGAACAGCCCATGCGGCGTCGGAGTGTTCTCCACCTTTAGCGTCTCGCCCAGTTGCCGCAGCAGCTCCTTCTGTACCCGCGTCAGCTTCTTCGGAGTCTGCACCGCCACCTGCACAATCAGGTCACCGCGCCCATGTTCGTTCAGGTAAGGCACTCCCTTGTTGCGCAGCTTGAAATCCTTTCCGCTCTGCGTCCCTTCTGGAATCTTCAGCGCCACATCGCCTTCCAGCGTCGGAATCATGATCTCCGCGCCCAGCGCCGCCTGCGTAATCGAAATCGGAATATGGCAGTGCAGGTTGTACCCGTCGCGCTCGAAGAACTGGTGCGCCTTCACTGACAGCACAATGTACAGGTCGCCGCTCGGCCCTCCCGTACGCCCCGCATCGCCTTCGCCCTGGTAGCGGATCCGCGTTCCGTCTTCGACGCCCGCCGGAATCTTCACCTGAATCGTATGCTCGCGTTCCACGCGCCCGTCGCCGCGGCACGTCTTGCACGGCTCGGTAATCACCTGTCCTGTTCCGCTGCATGTGTTGCACGTCCGCGCAATCGAAAAGAAGCCCTGCTGGTAGCGCACCTGCCCGCGTCCCTGGCACTGCGGACACGTCGCCGGCCCGCGCCCGTTCGCCGTGCCCAGACCGTTGCAGTCCACGCACGCCTCCAGGCGGCGAATGGAAATCTCCGTCTCCTTGCCGAACACTGCCTCTTCAAATTCAATCGTCTGGTCGTAGCGCAGGTCGCGGCCCTTTTGCGCGCGCGACTGTCTGCGCCCGCCGCCGCCCATGCCGCCAATGTTGAATCCGAACAGGTCGCCGAAAATGTCCCCCAGGTCCTGGAAGTCCGTAAACGGATTGCCCTGCGCCGCACCCGCGCCCGACACGCCTGCATGCCCATAGCGGTCATACGCCGCGCGCTTGTCCGGGTCGCTCAGCACCTGGTACGCTTCGCTGCACTCCTTGAACTTCTCTTCCGCCCGGTGGTCGCCCGGATTCCGGTCCGGATGATACTGCATCGCCAGCTTGCGGTATGCAGTCTTCAGCTCCTGGTCCGTGGCCGTGCGGCTCACGCTCAATACTTCGTAGTAGTCAGCTTTAGTCACGTTGGCAGTTGTACTCATGCTTCCTTCTGTTGCGAATTGCTGGCGACGCGCACCATCGCCGGACGCAGCAGCCGATCCTTGATGCGGTAGCCGCGGCGCACCTCTTCCAATACCTGATGGTCGGGAACGTCCGGCTTCTCCACCATCTCGATCGCCTCATGCACCCGCGGATCGAACTCCGTTCCCACGGCCTCCACCGGCTGCACGTTCAGCGACCTTAACACCTCTTCCATCTGTTTTACGATCAGCTCCACGCCCTCGCGCAGCTGCTCCACCGATCCCTTCGACTTCAGCGCCAGGTGAAAGTTGTCCAGTACCGGCAAAAACTGCTCCACCGCTCCGGCCACGGCAAAGTCGCGGAACTCCGCCCGCTCCTTCGTCTCGCGCTTCCGTGCGTTCTCAAACTCCGCCTGCATCCGCGCCATCCGGTCCAGCAGCGAGTCCCGCTCTTGCTTCAGCTTCTCGTACTCCTCCTGCAGAACAGTCTTCGCCTCATCCGGCGCACCCTCCGCCGTCTTCGCCTCACTTACTGATTCCGCAGCCGGGTCATTCGATTCAACCTGCCCCTGCTGCGCCTTCTTCTGCTCAACTTCAGGCGTTGCTTCTAACATCTGCTCGTTCATCTTCTTATCGACAAAAATTCTTCGGCTCATAAAAGTACTTGCTGCTACTAGTTTACCGTGTTCAGTTGACTCAGCGGACACAACGGAGCTTTACGCCCCTTGCTGCTTTCAAATGCTTTTGTCCCGCACCGTCTCGCGCCGTGCAGATCATCACTTGGCAGGAACGTCGAATATCTTCCCCGACAACTGCGCGATGTACGCCACCGCGCTCATCGTCTCTTCATACTGCATCCGGGTCGGTCCTATCACCGCCACCGTGCCTACATTCTCTGCGCCCAGCCGCGCCGGAGACCCAATCAGCACCAGATTCTGCATCCCCGGAATCGCCTCTTCCAGCCCCACCACCACGCGCACCGTCTGCTGCCGCGCATCCACATACGCATTCAGTAGCTCAATCAGTCTCTGCTTTGCCTCCAGAGCCTGCAGCATCACCCGGAGCCGCTCGCGGTCAATCTCCCCGGCCAGCAGGTTCGCCACGCCTTCCACAAAAATCACCGGCCCGGCCGGCGTTTCGCTCTCCAGCGCGCCCTTGCGATACAGTTCGTTCACCGCCGCCAGCAGCCGGTCGTACTCCAGCCGCTCCGTCTCAATCCTGCGGTCCAGCTCCTCGCGTACCCGGTCAATCGACCATCCGTGGAAGTTCTCGTTCAAAAACCGGCCCGAAGCCTCCAGCTCGCCCGCGCGCATATCGCGGTCCAGCAGCAGCACCCGGTCCTGAACCATCCCCGACGTCGTTACCAGCACCGCCAGCACGCGCCCCGCGCTCAGCCGCGAAAAGTGGATATGCTCGAGCACCTGCGCCTCGCGCGCCGTCGCCAGCGCCACGCCCACTCCACTCGACACCAGCGCCAGCACATGCGACGTCCGCTCCAGGAACTGCTGGCTCGACCCCACGCCCGCAAAGCTCTCGTCAATCTGCTCGCGCCGCTCCGCCGTCAGCCCCAGCGGCCGCATCATCCCCGCCAGTTGCTCCACATAAAAGCGGAACGCCTTCGCCGTCGGGACCCGCCCCGCCGAAGTATGCGGCTGCTCCAGCAATCCCGCCTCGCCCAGCGCCGCCATCGTGTTGCGAATCGTCGCCGCCGACATCCCATCCTGGTTGCCGAACTGCCGCGCCAGCGTCTGCGACCCTACCGGCTCGCCCGTGGCGATGTAGCTCTCGATGATGCTGGTCAGAACCAGCCGCTCGCGCGCACCAATCCTCACATCGCTCGCTCGTCCATCGCCGGATTGAAG
>JASHUR010000091.1 GCA_030039895.1 Acidobacteriaceae bacterium
ATGCATGGCAAATGGTCGCTGCGTGCCTCCGTCACCTCCGGCCTTTCGCTGCAGGACGTCCGCGTTCCCGTCAAAAACCTCATGCCCGGCACCGGCGGCCTCAAATCGCCTCTCATGTGCCTCAACCAGGCACGCTACGGCATCAGTTGGGGAGCCATCGGCGCCGCTATGTCCTGCTATGACACCGCGCTCCAGTACTCCCTGCTCCGCAAGCAGTTCCGCGACGAACCTATCGCCTCCCACCAGCTCGTCCAGGAGAAACTCACCTGGATGATCACTGAGATCACCAAAGCCCAGCTCCTCGCGCTCCAGGTCGGCCGCCTCAAGGACGCAGGCTCCGTCGACCACCAGCACATCTCTATGGCCAAGCGCAACAACGTCTGGATGGCCCTCGAATGTGCCCGACTCGCCCGCGACATCCTCGGAGGCAACGGTATTACCGACGACTACCCGGTCATGCGCCACATGATGAACCTCGAGTCGGTCAAAACCTACGAGGGCACCCACGACATCCACACCCTCATCATCGGGCAAAGCGTCACCGGAATCCCAGCCTACTAACTCCTACTCAAGGATCATGATTTCCGTCTAATCTCAATACGGATGCACTCATGACCCTCCACCTGCCCAAGCTCGAACGACGTCCCGAGCTGGACGCACTCCGCGGCCTCTTCCTCGTCTGGATGACGCTCACCCACCTTCCTACCCATCTCAGCGACTTCGTCAACCAGCCCATCGGATTTATCTCGTCAGCCGAAGGCTTCGTCTTCATGTCCGCGTTGCTCGTGGGCCGCATCTATATCCACGAAATGCAGCACGACGAAGCCGGAGTCCACTTCCGCCTCCTGCGCCGCTCGCTCAAAATCTACGGCTACCACCTGCTTCTGCTCTTCCTCGCCTTCACCGTGGCCGCCGCCTACGCCGTCCACAACCACCGCGTCGCCATCACCAACCTGCTCAACTTCTACCTCGCCCACCCCGGCACAGCCATCGTCGGATCGCTCCTGCTGCTCTACTGCCCGCCCCTGCTGGACATCCTCCCCATGTACGTCATCTTCCTGCTCTTTACGCCGATTATCCTGTCGATCGCCATCCGAACAGGCTGGACGAAGATCCTCGCCGCCAGCATGCTCATCTGGCTGCTTGCCCAATTCGGCTTGCGCGACGTCGTCCATAACTGGATCGTCGCCGTTACCCACCTCCACATACCCTTGCAGGAAACCGGGGCCTTCAACCTCTTCGCATGGCAGGCCGTCTGGATCACCGGCCTCTGGTTAGGCGCCGGACTCGCCCGCGGATTCACGCCCTTCCGCTATGTACCTCGCCCCGCGGTCATCGCCTGCTTCGTCATCACCATCCTGTTCGTCTTCGTTCGCTACGGATGGCTCGGCCCCCACCTCAACCCGCAGGCGCTCGGCCTCAAAGTCGACAAGTGGCAGATCGGCCCGCTTCGCGTCCTCAACCTCATCTGCTTCAGCGTTGTCCTTTACGCCCTGCGCAAATATGTCGTCAAAGCCGTCGCGCGCGAACCCTTCCTCACCCTCGGCAAGGCCTCGCTGCACGTTTTCTGCGCGCATCTCTTCTTTGTCTTCTTCGGCCTCGCCCTGCTCTATGGAGAAGTCGAGCAGCTCCACGGCTGGACCGCTGTCATCCTCATCGCCGTCACGCTCGTCTCGCTCATCTTCGTCGCCATCCGCGACGTCCGCCGCCGCCGCGCCAAAAAGAGCAATACCAACACGCCCAAGCCCACCAACCAGCCCACCGTCTCGCAATAAAAAAACGCCCTCTTCGGAGGGCGCGTATCGTTATTGACGAATTCATTCCACTCCCAACGGGAGTGGCCACAAAAGTAGTCCCCAGGATGGCACCGAAGGCGCGTGTGCCCGGAGAGCCTGCCCAGAGCGCAGCGAAGGGGCGAGTTACACCGCAACCGTAAACGTATCTTCCGTCCGTGTTACCGAGCGGTAAAGCGTGTCGCGCTCCACCGGGACCCGTCCCGCCGCTGTAATCAGCCGCATCAGTTCCTGCCGCCGCATGCCCTGCGGAGTCGTCGCACCGGCATCGTGGTAAATCTTCTCTTCGATCACTGTGCCGTCAATATCGTCCGCGCCAAACCGCAGCGCAATCTGCGCAATCTTCGCCGTCATCATCTGCCAGTAGGCCTTGATGTGCGGGAAATTATCCAGCAGCAGCCGGCTCACTGCAATCTGCCGGATGTCCGTCAGTCCCGTCGTCTTCGGCAAATGTGCCAGCGGCGTGTTGTCCGGATGGAACGCCAGCGGAATAAACGTCTGGAACCCGTGTGTTTCGTCCTGCAGCGCGCGCAGCTTCAGAAGATGGTCCACGCGGTCCTCATCATTCTCAATGTGCCCGTAGAGCATCGTCGCATTCGACTTCAGCCCCGACTCATGCACCATCCGCGCCGTCTCCAGCCACTCCTCGCCGTCAATCTTGTGGTCGCAGATGATGTGCCGTACGCGGTCCGCAAAAATCTCCGCGCCGCCGCCCGGCATCGAATCCACCCCCGCCTCTTTCAGCTTCCTCAGCGTCTCCGGAATCGTCAGCTTCGCCCGCCGTGCCAGGAACGCAATCTCCACCATCGTGAAGGCCTTGATGTGCACCTTCGGAAACCGCTCCTTCAACCCGTGCACCAGGTCAAGAAAATACTCGAGCGGCAAATCCGGATGCAGCCCGCCCACAATATGGAACTCCGTTACCGCCTCGCTATAACCCGACGCCGCCGTCTCCCACGCCTGCTCCAGCGCCATCGTGTACGACCCGTCCGCGCCCTTCTTGCGCCCGAACGCGCACAGCCGGCACGCCGCCACGCACACGTTCGTCGGATTGATATGCCGATTCACGTTGAAGTACGCCACCTCGCCGTGCATCTTCTCACGGACATAGTTCGCCAGCCAACCCACAGCCAGCACATCCGGCGACCCATACAGCGCCAGACCGTCGTCAAAGCTCAGTCGCTCGCCTGCGAGCACCTTCGCGGCAATCGGCTCCAGCCGCGCATCGTCTGTTTGAAAGGGCCTTGGCTCTGTCATTTCGTCCACTCGAATCTCTCTACTTAATGATAATGCACATTGTAAGTAACCAATTTATGAGACTTTCCGGCTGCGAATTTCCATACTTCGCTGGTACCATTCGACAGGAGTAGTTCACACAAGCATTATTCGTCCTTAAATCGCACCACCGGCAATCGAAAAATCAGGAAGAGCAGCACGAATCGCAAAACCGAATTGCTAACCAGGACTTGTTCATTGCCATATCCCATGAAGTTTTTACCGCG
>JASHUR010000092.1 GCA_030039895.1 Acidobacteriaceae bacterium
GCACGAGGGAGGGGGGAGTTATCTTGAGCTGGTGATCAGCGCGTCGAAGGCGCTGGTGCCGATGAAGCGGCAGGAGATTATCGACCTGGCGATGAATGAGCTGGAGATGTTCTTCCCGGCGGTGAAGCAGGCGACGCTGGTGAAGGCTGCGGTGACGAAGGAAGTGCGGGCGACCTATTCCATACGGCCGATGCTGGACAGGGCGCGCCATGGGACGCGGAGCCCTTGGCCGGGGATTTATTTGGCAGGGGACTGGACTGCAACGGGCTGGCCCTCGACGATGGAGAGCGGCGTGCGGAGCGGGTATCTGGCGGCGGAAGCAATCGTCGAAGACAGCGGTGAGGTAAGAAGATTTCTGGTGCCCGACCTGCCGCCGACAGGATTGATGTGCCTGTTTTCCTGATCACGTGGCTCGCAAGACTGGCTTGTTATGATGGCGAGTCAGACTTTCTGGGGAGGGATCGCATCTATCTTGTTGAGACGATGACAAACTCAAAAACCTTTCAGCCCATTGAGAACTACGGCGTTATCGGGAACATGCATTCGATTGCACTGGTAGGCACGAACGGCAGCATCGATTTTTTGTGTTTCCCGAATTTCGATTCTCCGACGGTGTTTGCTGGCTTGCTGGACCCCGAGCATGGCGGGCAGTTCTGCGTTCGCCCGGAGATGAAAGAGATGCGGACCCGGCAGCTCTATCTGCCGGACACGAATATTCTGTTGACGCGATTTCTTTCTGATGATGGTGTCGCAGAGATCACGGATTTTATGCCAGTGGTTGAAGACGGTGCGTTGCAGTGCTTCGGCCACCACATTTTGCGCATGATTAGTGTGACGAAGGGCGAGGTGAGTTTTACCATGCGCTGCGCGCCGCGCTTTGACTATGCGCGCTCGAAGCACAAGGTAACGCACGAGGATGGGACCGTCTGCTTTGAGCCTGAAGCCGAGGATTGCCCCAGCATGGCTCTGCATGCGACGTTTCCGATGAAGCTGGAAGACGGTGATGCTGCCGCAGAGTTCACGCTGAAGGCAGGCGAGACCGCAACGGTTGTCTTTGGCGAAATTGCAGAGGAACAGGCAGGAGCGGATGTGCTGGCGGAAGACAATGTACGGCGGCACTTCAGCGAGACGGCGAGCTTCTGGCGGTCGTGGATTGCGAAGTCGTATTACACGGGGCGGTGGCGCGAGATGGTGCGCCGTTCCATCCTGATGCTGAAGCTGCTGTGCTGCGAGGATTATGGGTCGCTGATCGCAGCGGCGACATTTGGGCTACCTGAACATGTGGGCGGCGAGCGTAACTGGGATTATCGCTACACGTGGCTGCGGGACTCATCGTTCAGTCTGTATGCGTTTATTCGGCTGGGATTTGTGGAGGAGGCGGAGGCATTTACACGCTGGATTCGCGAGCGTATGCACGACGATGCGCAACGCGGGCCGCTGCAGATCATGTACCGTCCAGATGGAACCAAGGACCTTGAAGAGAAGATTCTGAATTCCCTGTCCGGCTATAAGGATTCGCGACCGGTGCGGATAGGCAACGGAGCATATGAACAGTTGCAACTCGATGTGTACGGAGAGTTCATGGATGCGGTGTATCTCTCCAATAAATACGGCGACGGAATCTCTCACGATGAATGGCAGAGCCTGCAGCGGATTCTGGAGTGGCTGGCGGGCAACTGGGAGCGTCCGGACGAGGGAATATGGGAAGTTCGTGGTGGGCAGCGCGAGTTTCTGCATTCGCGTCTGATGTGCTGGGTTGCATTTGACCGCGCAGTCCGGCTGGCGGATAAGCGATCCCTTTCCGGACCGACGGAAAAGTGGCGGGAGATCCGGGATGCGATCCACGATGACATTTACGAGAACTTCTGGAACGAGAAGTTGCAGTGCTTTGTGCAGTCAAAGGGGGCGGATGTTGTCGATGCATCCGTTCTGCTGATGCCGCTGATGCGATTCATCAGTCCGGTGGATCCAAGGTGGCTTTCAACCATGAAGGCAGTGGAGGAGAATCTGGTAGAGGACAGCCTGGTGTATCGCTACAACAATGCGGCTGACCCCATCGATGGGCTGAAGGGGACCGAGGGCAGCTTTACGGCATGCTCATTCTGGTACATCGAGTGCTTGGCGCGCGCGCACCAGACGGAGAAGGCACGGCTGCTCTTCGAAAAGATGCTGGGCTACGCCAACCATTTGGGGCTTTACGCCGAGGAGCTCGGCTCGGGCGGCGAGCATCTTGGGAACTTTCCGCAGGCATTCACCCACCTGGCGCTGATTTCGGCTGCAACGTTTCTGGATCGCGAGCTGGACGGCAAGAACAAAGCTCCGTGGCGGTAGACTCGCTGCAGTGAGTTCAGTGCGCCAGGTAAGCAGAGCGCAGGAAGTTGAAGTCGCCTGAGGGTGATGTGTGAACGCTCTTGAGTCGGCGCGAGTGGACGATGACAGTGTCGATGTACCAGAGGTCGATGGTAGGCAAATCTCGTGCGAGAATCTGCTGAACCTTAACGTAGTCGGCACGCTGACGGGCCTGATCGAGAGTCCCGGCGGCGTCTTTTATTAAGGCATCGAGCTGCGGATTCGAGTAAAAGCCGCGGTTGCCGCCGTTCGGTGGAAAGCTGCTCGCGGAGTAGGCGTAACGAAAGATGTCCGGCTGCTCGTTGCCACCGATCCATCGCGATGGCGCCATTTGGAACGCGCCGTGGGTGAGATCGGAGTAAAAGGTGGCGAACTCATAGCTGCGCAAGTCGAGCGCAATTCCAACGCGCGCGAGCTGTTGCTGCAACACCACGGACAAGAGCCGCGTGGTCTCGTCGGTTGACGTCTTGAGGCCGATGTGGAAGCGAATACCGTCGGGGCCGCGCTTATATCCTGCGCTGTCGAGCAGAGCGTTTGCGGCTGCGGGATCGAAAGGGTAGTGCTGGACGTCATTCGCCCAGGCCCAGTGCTGCGCGGGCAGCAGACTGTCGGCAGGGCGCGCGAGGTTGCGCATGAGCGAATGGATGATTAGTGAACGGTTGATGGCCATGGCGATGGCGCGGCGGACGCGCACGTCCTTGAGGTAGCGTGAGCGAAGGTTGAAGACGAGGTATTCGATCTCGGAGCCAGGGCCGTCCTCGACGACGAGATTGGATCTGTGCCTGAGCGCTTCCACCATATCGGGCGAGAGCGCGTTGACGGCGACATCAGCTGAGCCCTTTTCGAGTTCAAGAGCACGCGTAGTTGCGTCGGGCACGACGGCAAAGCGGATGCATTGAATGCGAGGTGGAGCGCCCCAGTAGTTTGAAGAGCGTTCGAGCACTACGTCCCGGTCAACCGCTTGGCTGACGAAGCGGTACGGGCCGCTGCCGATGGGGTGTTGCCAGAAGCTGCGCCCGCTGCCGTAGGGCACGATGCCGATGGCGCTGTTGCAGAGGTTCCAGAGCAGTGCGGGATCGGGCTGGCTGAGGTGGATGATGACGGTGGTGGGGTCGGGGGCGTCGACGCTGGAGATATTTTTGTAGGCCCCGGCCTTGATGGAGATGATGGTTCCGTTGAGGACCGAGTCGAGCGTCCACTTGACGTCGCGCGAAGTGAGCGGGCGGCCGTCCTGAAAATGTACTCCCGAGCGCAGATGAAAGATATAGGTGAGCGGATCGGGCGTTTGCCAACTGAGTGCGAGATCGGGATCGAGGCCAAAGTGCTCATTGCGCTGCACGAGCGAGTCGAAGATGAGAGGGTCGATGCGCTCTGCTGCGGCATCTGTGCCGACGCGGGGATCGAGGCTGTTCGGGCTGTTCTCGATGAGCATAACCACCGTGTTCACGGGAGGTGTGGACCGGCCGCAGCCGCAGAGCATAATGGTGAAAAGAGAGAGGGCGATGCAGATCGTTCGGCGCAGATCAGGCATAGGTGATCTCACCGAGGATGGCAGGACGCGAGGCCCCGGTTGCTGCGGGAATGTTTCCGGGAAGGCGATGCCATGTTTGCCAGGCGAGCAACGCGAAGGCAACGGCCTCCTTGGACTGCGATGGAAGTCCGGCGCGGTCGCTCGTGATTACATTGC
>JASHUR010000093.1 GCA_030039895.1 Acidobacteriaceae bacterium
TCCTTCAAGTGCGTTACATCCTGACGCGCAAACCATGACCGGAGGTTTTCGCCGTGGCCACGGTCTGCTAGATAGCCGCGCAGCAGCCGCTCGATGGCCGCCGGGACCTCGGTTGCAGCAGCACGGTATCCGGTAGGGCGGGCGAACCCTGCGTGCTCACCCAGAGCCCCACCGAGCGAAAAGTTGAAGGCATCGACCATCTCGTCGTTGTCCTTGACCTTCTTGCCTTCGAGGCCGATATCAGCGATCCAGGCCTGTCCGCAGTTGTTGGGGCAGCCTGTGACATGCAGACGAATCTGCTGGTCGAAACCGGGAAGGCGCTCCTCCATCTCCTCGACGAGCCAGCGCGCAAAGCCCTTGGTCTCGCTGATGGCCAGCTTGCAGAACTCGGTGCCCGTGCAGGCCACCGTGCCGCGCCAGAATTCGGTTCCCTCGACACGCAGCCCGATCTTGTGCAGCTCATCAACAAGCTCGCGGGCATCCTCCGTACGGATGTTCACGAAGATGAGGTTCTGCATCACGGTTGTGCGCAGTTCGCCGCCGTTAACGCCATAACGGTCGGCCAGTTCAGCCGCCGCGGCAAGCTGATCGCCGCTGATACGACCGCGAAGCACGGATGCGCCGACGTAACTTAGACCCGGCTGCTTTTGCGCGTGGACGCCGGCATGATCGCGCAGTCCGTCGGGCGGAAGCTGCTCTTCCGGAGCGGGGTCGAAGCGGTATCCGAGACGTGATTCCACTTCTTCAAGGAAGCTTTTCGCCGTCCAGCCCTCGCGTAGGAAGAGATACTTCATGCGAGCGCGATCGCGGTTCTCGCGCAGCCCCTGCTGATCGCGGAAGATTTCGGCGATGACACGGGCGACGTCCAGCACCTGAGCCGGGCGGACAAAAGCATCGAGCTTCACCGCAAGATGCGGCTCCTTGGAGAGACCGCCGCCGACACGAACAGCGTAGCCGATCTCGTCTCCGCGATGGACCGCCGTGAAGGCGACGTCATTGATCTCCGGGTAGCAGCACCAGCTTGCGCAGCCGGTGGCGCAAATTTTGAACTTGCGCGGCAGATTAATGAAGTCGTTGTTACCGACGAGCGCGCCGGCAATTTCGCGCGCGACGTGGGATGCGTCCGCGATCTCCTCGGCGTCGATACCGGCCAGAGGGCATCCTGTCACGTTGCGAACAACATCGCCGCAGGCGCCGCGGGGCGAGAGACCGACGGCGTCGAGGGCGTCGACGATTTCGGGAAGCGACTCTATCGTAAGCCAGTGGAGCTGGATGTTCTGCCGGGTCGTGATGTCGGCGAGGTTGCGCCCGTGTTTCTTGGCGATGTCTGCGATCACCCGCAACTGCGTGGAGGTAAGGAAACCGTTGGGCATGGCGATGCGCATCATGAAGAACTCAGACGCAAGGCCTTCGCCGCCCTTGCCGCCGACCGCGCCCACCCCGTCGCCCTGCGTATAGACACCCCACCACTTGAAGTAGGCCCCGGCCCACTCAGGCAGCACGCTGGCGCGGCCTTCGCGCGCAAATCGGCGTACCTCATCGAAGGCCTCCCATGGATTGCGCTCGCGCTTGAGACGCTCCATCTTCTGCGCCTTCGTCTCCTTTGCGAGAGTGGCGGCAGTTGAGGCTCCGGGCGCCGCATTCTCTGCGGATAGAACTGTGTCAGTCATGTCTCTCTCAATATCCGAACGAACATTTATGGTGATGACAGATATAGGTAGAAATAAAAATCCCACCAGCTACTGGTGGGATTCGAGTCGGCGGGCGCTGCGGATAGACGTCAACAACAGCGAGTCCGGCTCGAAGCCGAACAACAACACGCCGACATGGACTGGAATTTCATCTCCTTTATCTTACCTGTCTTTGGCGTCGCAGAGCAACCGGAAATTAGCGTATTGCTGGGAGGGTATTCAACAAACACGACTTAGAACTGGCCTGCACGGTGAGACGCCGGGGAGCAGCACTGGACATGTTCAGCCGGAAGAGTGAATTGAATGTTCGTTACCAGTTTTGACCGCAGGATTTGCAGAAATCCTTGAATTTCATGGGCCCGCCTCACCGTGACGCCCTTGCGAAACTCGAAATTGTCTCGTTCGCCACTACCAGAGAGTCAGACGGCCTGCAATACGGTGACCGATCTGAAGGTTGCTGCGAGCGAGCATAGGCTGGGCAAAACATGTCTGACAGCAGGTCCCGCTCGTGCCCATTTAGACAAGAGTCAGGATAGGTTAGTATGGTGGCCTGAGTAGTAATGTGGCCTAGGTGTATTGTAGAGGCAAAATTTGACTTTGAAGACGCGGCCTGGGACAGGGGGAGTGTAAGAGTTGACAGGTGAAATCGATCATTTAGTCTTCGCAACTATCATGACTTTTTTTACCGCCGGCGTCGGCGGCCTGTGCATGGTGATCGCCTGGGCTAAGGTCATGATGGTTCCGCAGATAGAGATCTCCCGAAAATATTCGCTGGCTTTGTATATGCTCACGGTATCGGTTTGTGTAGGAACTGTAGGATCGGCCTTCGCATTTGCGTTCTTCGGAGAAACGAGAGACATACTCTGGAACCTTGCATTAGTCGTCAGCTTTGCCTGCATCGCGGTCAGCACATTTAATGCCAGGAAGGCCTCCGGACCGGGTACACTTGCCCTGCAGATCGGCTCTGTAACCGTGTTTCTCATCGACCTCGTCTGCCTTATCGGCATAGTTTCGGCGCTTCCGGGTATGCCGCTCAACAATGGCCCATCCTGAGCTGCTTATCGCTGCAACCACTTTAGAAAAACGTCTCGATCAGATCGATAACATCGTAGCTGGCGTTTACGATGAGCATCGTGCGCCATTTGTCGAAGGTGAGGCAGGGGTGCGATATGTCAAAACCGATCACGTCGCCGACACACACGTCGTCCTGCTCGGTTATCTGCATGTAGGCGTGCTGGTCCATCATTTTGGTGACCGTCCAATTCGTGGGAGCCTCCGTAGGCGCAGCACTGCCGGGACGGAAATGAAGTGCTGGCATGGGCAGGCCTGAGTCGAATGCGGCATCCCGTTTACCCATGGCGATGATGGCGCGTTGCGGCTCTGGACGCGACTGCACATAAGCCCATACCTGAAGTGCAGGCAACAGCCCGGAATGCATGCGCTGGGCCACAGGATTATGCACTGAAATCCGGCTTTGCGCAGCGCGATAGGCGCCGACATCGTGCGTGAGGTAGCAGCCGGGGCGAAGGATAATCTCTACCGTATCGCCAAACTTTGCCGCCGAGAACTCTTCAGCCACAACGTCGTACCATGCCGAGCCGGCTCCCGAAAGCAGCGCCGGATTGCGCCGGAAGCGGCTCTCACTGAGCAATCGTTGCATGACCGAAACGGCGCGTTGAAGAAATGCACGGATGGAAGCTTCATTCTCAAGCACGCCTTCGTACATCTCGACACCGCACAGATCGATTGCGTCACGCCATTGGTCAAGCGCCGTCAGCACTGACTCCAACTGCGCCTCATCGCGCACACCGGTGCGTCCGCCTGTAACGCCCAGCTCCAGCAGAACGCGCAGACGCTGGCCGTGATGCCTGAAGAACGGGCCGAGTTGCTCCACGCCTTCAGCAGAATCAACCAGGCAGTAGAACTCGAACGCAGGATCATCGAGCAGCCTCGACACGATGGCCATGTTCTCGCGGCCAACGAGCTGGTTTGCCATCAGCACACGGCGGATTCCGTGCGCGTACGCGACAGCCGTCTGGTGTGCGGTGGCCAGAGTAATTCCCCAGGCGCCCCCGGCAAGTTGCATAGCGAAGAGCTTTGGGGCCATGGTCGTTTTGCCGTGCGGGGCAAGTTTGAGCCCGTAGGCTGCAATGAACTGCCGCATCCACTCAAGGTTGTGGCCCAGCCTGTCTTCATAAAGCACCGCACAGGGCAAACTGACGTCTTCACGGAGAATGTTCCATTGCCGCGCGGCGGCCAAAGCATCTCCCGCAGCCACATATCCCAAGCCCTTGTTCAGCTCAGCCATCTTTTCTCCAATTTCATATGTGATGTTCGCCCCAAAACATGCCTTCTCAACCCTATACCCTTTTCTCAGCGCTGTTTCCCCTTTACCCTCTAAGAAGCAGTCATGCTTCGTTGCGACACTCTCATCCGCAATGCAACAGTCTATGACGGCTCCGGGGCCGCGCCGGAGGCCGCGGACGTCGCCATTGGCGGCGCCAAGATTCTGGCGATCTCGCCGTCGCTCGATTGCTATGCCGTGATGACCATTGAGGCGGATGGGCTGGCGCTGGCGCCGGGATTCATTGACACGCACACGCACGATGACACCGCGGTGCTGCGCAACCCCGCGATGCTGCCGAAGATTTCGCAGGGAGTGACGACCGTTGTCACCGGCAATTGCGGAATCTCAGCCGCGCCGGTGCGGCTCAAGGGCGAGCCGCCAGACCCAATGAATCTGCTGGGCGATGCAAGCGCATTCCGCTTTCCGACCTTTGCAGCATACGCGGCAGCCGTTGCAGAGATGAGGCCCGCTGTAAACGTTGCGGCATTGGTTGGCCACACCGCGCTCCGCAACAACAATATGGATGCGCTGGACCGCGAGGCGACTGCAGATGAGGTCGCGGGTATGCGGGTGCAGCTTGAAGAGGCCTTGCAGCACGGAGCGCTGGGGCTGAGCACAGGGCTCGCGTATCTATCTGCGAATGCTGCCACTACAGACGAGGTTGTAGCTCTCGCAGAGCCGCTTGCTGATGCGGAGGCGATCTATACAACGCATCTCCGGAGCGAGTCCGCTGCGATCTTGGACGCTTTGCAGGAGGCCTTCACGATTGGCGGCAGGGCCCGGGTGCCGATCGTTGTGTCGCACCTGAAATGCACAGGCGTTGACAACTGGGGGCGCAGCACAGAGATCCTGACCGTTGTGGAAACGGCGCGCGCGGCACAGCCTGTCGTCTGGGACTGCTATCCGTATGCAGCCAGCTCGAGCACATTGGATCTGCGCCAGGTGGATCCGCGCGTGAAGATCACAATTACCTGGAGCACGCCACACCCCGAGGCTGCTGGAAAATTGCTCGCGCAGATTGCTGAGGAGTGGAACATCCCGCAACTGGACGCGGCGCGGCGGCTGCAACCGGCGGGAGCCATCTATCACGGCATGGCCGAGGACGATGTACGCCGAATACTGCGGCACCCGGCGACCATGATCGGATCTGACGGCCTGCCGCTCGACCCTCACCCACATCCACGGCTGTGGGGGGCGTTTCCGCGGGTGCTGGGTTATTATAGCCGCGACGAAAGGCTGTTTCCGCTGGAAGAAGCCGTGCACAAAATGACCGGGCTTCCTGCGCTCAACTTCAGGCTTGCGCAGCGCGGGCTGATTCGCGAAGGCTACTATGCAGATCTTGTGCTCTTCGACCCTATTGCCATTCGTGACATGGCCACGTTTGACGACCCAGCCCAACCCGCTGCGGGTATTGACCGTGTGTGGGTCAATGGCGTTGCATCGTACTCGGCCGGAGAAGTCACCGAAAAACGCGCCGGGCGTTATTTGCCGCGCGCCAGTACAACTGTAAGGAGCGAGTGATGACAATAAAGCGGTATGGCGTCGAAGGGGGCAAGGGGGCAGGCGGTCAGCATCTTCCCTTTGCGCGTGCGGCCGAAGCCAATGGTTGGCTGTATGTCTCGGGTCAGGTGCCCATGGTCAATGGAGAGTTGGTGACCGGGAATATTACCGTACAGGCGCGCGTGGCCATCCAGAACCTACTCGGAATATTGAAAGAAGCCGGTTACGGACCGGAGCATGTGGTT
>JASHUR010000094.1 GCA_030039895.1 Acidobacteriaceae bacterium
CTGTCACTGGATGCAGCGACGCTGAAGTTGCTGGGGCCGGTGCGGACGGTGAAGATCGGGATGGGGTACATGTGGGCGAAGTTTTTCCCGCGCAAGCCGGAGAAGACGCTGGAGGACTTCCTGATCAACCGGTTTGGCGTGGAGCTGTACCTGACGTTCTTCAAGTCGTACACGGAAAAAGTGTGGGGCGTGCCCTGCAACCAGATCAGCGCGGAGTGGGGCGCGCAGCGGATCAAGGGACTGTCGCTGCGGACGGCGGTGCTGCACTTTTTGAAGAAGACCTTCAGCCGGCCAAAATCTGGCGACTTGTCGCAAAAGGGCACAGAGACTTCGCTGATCGAGAAGTTTCTGTATCCGAAGTTCGGGCCGGGGCAGTTGTGGGAGCACGTTGCCGAGCTTGTGCGGCAGAAGGGCGGCGAGGTGCGCATGGGCTGGCGTGTGACGGGCCTGCGAACAGCAGGCAGTCGCGTGACAGTCGTTGAAGCGGTGAATGCGGAGGGCGAGAAGATGATGATCGATGCGGATTATGTCTTTTCGACCATGCCGATTCGGGAGCTGATTCGCGGGCTGGACTGCGAGGTTCCGGCAAATGTGCGCGAGGTGAGCGACGGGCTGGTGTATCGCGACTTTGTGACCGTGGGCCTGCTGGCGGACAAGCTGACAGTGACGGAGCCTGGCGGTGAACGGCTGAAGGACACCTGGATTTACATTCAGGAGCCGGACGTGCTGCTGGGGCGACTGCAGATCTTCAACAACTGGAGCCCGTACATGGTAGCCGATCCGGCGAAGGTGTGGATAGGGCTGGAATATTTCTGCTATGACACGGATGACCTATGGAAGATGCCGAACGAGGAGATTGCGAAGTTCGCGATCGGCGAGGTGGAGAAGATCGGGATCCTGAAGGCCGGAGATGTGCACGACTGGCACGTGGTGCGGGTACCGAAGACCTATCCGGCATATTTTGGAACGTATGACCGTTTTGATGAGATTGTCGAGTTCATGAACCGGTTCGAGAACCTGTATCTGGTGGGCCGGAACGGCATGCACAAGTACAACAACCAGGACCACTCGATGTTGACGGCGATGACGGCGGTGGACAATATTCTGGCAGGCGTGACGGACAAGGCCGGGATTTGGAAGATCAACACCGAGCAGGATTATCACGAAGAAAAGCAGAGCTAGGTCACTTCCCTACTCCCAGCGGGTGGCGTGCTTCCTGAGCCACCAACATGGTGCGGCCCCGTGCGGGAAGAGCGACTGGGAACAGCGCTGGGGATATTCCCCCATATAGTCGTATTCCTCTTTTTCTCCTTTGAGAGGAGTGGCGAGATAGATTTCGACGGTGACGGTGCCGTATCCGTGGCCATGCATCATTTTTAGGCGCAGAAGGCCCCAGTCTGCAAAATAGACAAGAACCACTGTGACGAGCACGAACTGCACCAAACGCGTGAGGAAGTGCTTAATGCCAGATTTCTTCGCTTTCTTCATCGCTGCTTCCCTATCCTATGGCATTTCCTGAGCCGGTGCGGCTTTGGGAATCCCAAGCGTCACTGGTCGCTCACGCTGATCGCGTTGACAAGGGGCAGTTACGGCATTTTCTGAGTAACTGTGACCTTTTTGCACAGTGCCAGGTCACCGCTCCCTGTGGGTCGCGTTGACTTTTGGCTTTTCGCTTCGGGGACACACCAACTCAGAAAATGCTATAGCCCCGCGCGGCGCTCTCCGATAATTCTCTAGCGCTTGACGACGGGAAGATGGCGGAGGACTTCTTCGGGCTCGGGGCGAACGCGGAAGTCTGCGTGTGCCTCGGCGAAGAGGACGGTGCCATCGGACGCGAGGACGTAGGTGGCTGGAAGAATGAGCTTCCAGCTCTGGTCGCCATTGACGAAGGGAATGTTGACGAGGACGTTGCGGTAATGCTCGCGATGGTATTCCGGGATGGTATACGCGAGGCCGAACTGCTCGGCGACCTTGCAGCCGTCGTCGTAGAGAAGCGCGTAGGGTATCTCGTGCTGGACCTGCGTGAAGTCGCTCTGGCGGACGGTTTGCGGGGAGACGCCGACGACGAGTGCTCCGCGCTCGCGGATGATGGGATAGAGGTCGCGCCATGCCTCCAGCTCGGTGACGCAGTAGGGGCACCAGCGACCGCGGAAGAAGTTGAGGATGACTGGGCCGAGGGCAAGCAGGTCAGATGATCGAACGATGCGTCCGGTGGCGTCGGTAAGGGCGAAGTCGGGGGCTTTGGTTCCGGCGGGCAGGATGCGCTGCTCGATACCGGTCGCGAAGAGGTCCTCAACGGCGCGCTCGTTTATGGCCAGGCGCTCAGGCTGGACGAGCGTGCGGGTGTTGGCGGTGATTTCGTCGAGCTGGTCCTGAAGGTGAGGCATAGAGTCCGGGTGTTCTTTACAGTTTAGACGCCGAGAAGCACAATTTTCTCTTTGGCGGCCGCTCTTCGCAATTCTTTGTCTAAGGTTGCCAGCGCCAGACCGCGCCTCCTGGTCAATTCCAGGTACGCGGCATCGTACAAGGAAAGCCTATACCGCTCGGCCAGATCGAGGGTGGAGCCCCATGCCTGCCGGTCTGTCTCTGAGTCTACATTGATCGGCAGGGTGCCAAGATCGGCAAGCGTCGCATTACGGAAGGCCGCATTGTGACGGCGGCGTCGAACACCCATCTCAAGCACATTGGCGATTTCCAGCCGCCAGATGGAGGGTACCCAAGCGCCATTTTGAATGACGCGGGACTCGACTTCGGCAATGGCCGGTGTAGTCTCGTCCGCATAGATCCATGCAAGAGCGATGGAGCTGTCAAGAACCAGGCTCATGGACGCCCCAAGTCGCGGTCAGCTTTCAAAGTTTTCCAGTCGAGGCGGGAGCCGCTGAACTTGGCGGCGCGCTTGCGAATGCGCGCGAAGGCGTCTCGGGCCTGGTCGCGATCCAAGCCCGCGGTATTGGGGATGATGCGGGCTACGGGCCTGCCGTGGCGGGTAATTACAATCTCCTCGCCTTGCTCAACACGATCCAGCAGATGTCCGAGTGTGTTTTTGGCTTCGAATGCCCCGATTTCCAAAATGACGCCTCCTTTCACGGTTAAGCCAGCTTAAGCTAGATTATACCTCACTCTGAAGCTAAATCAGACTGGCTGGGCGCGTGGACAGTTGTATAGCAGACGCTTGCGCGGCAACTCTTACTTTGCCGGCAGCATATTGTTGCCGGGGCCGCCGACGGGCTGGAGCGCTGGGATGCGGTCGGCAACCGGAGGCAGCGGCGGGAGCGGCAGGTGCGGCTGGGTCTGGTACCAGTAGGCGACGGAGTAGTAATTGTCTGACCGGGAGTTGCCGTGACCGTGCTCGATGGTGGCGCGAATGGATTTTGTAAAGGTGATGGGCTGGTCGAGATGGAAGCGGTAGAGACTGATGCGCGCGCCGGCGTGCTCGTCTCCCTCAATGTACGGCGCGCCGAAGAGCGGGTAAGAGAAGGGATGATCGCCGAAGCCCCATGCGCCGAAGAAGTAGTCTTCGGTGCCGGTCCCATTAATGGAGGGCAGTTTTGAACCGTCGATGAAGAACATATCGTCGCCCTCGCCGAACCAGTCATCCTGATTTTGCAGCACGGACATAGTTACGCCGACGTACTGGCCGCGGCCTTTGGCGTAGAGGAATACATAGTTGTCCTTGCCGTCAAGGTTTTTAAGACTGAGGACTTTGGGGTCGCCGTTGGAAGTCCATCCGGAGACGACGCCGTGATTGGGCTGCGCCTGGTTGTATTCCGCGTGGAAGTAGAGCGTGCCATCGGGCAGCGGGTGCGGGTAGATGCGGTAGTCGATGTTCCAGTAGAGGTTGTCGATGGGCTGCGA
>JASHUR010000095.1 GCA_030039895.1 Acidobacteriaceae bacterium
CGCTTCCAGCACGCCCAGATAATCCCCCGCGTGCTCCACCGTCACCGGCATGTCCCCGTGCAGAATCCGGTGCCCATACGTCAGGTTCGCTGCATGCACCCCGGCAAACTCCACCGGAACAATCGCGTGGTCCAGCAGCGCCAGCAGCCACTTCACCGGACGCACAAATCGCTCCGGCTTGCCCGCCCGCCAGTACATATTCTTCGGCCAGTAGACCGCGCCCATCTCTTTCGGCAACTGCTCCGCCAGAATCTCCGCCGCCGCGCGTCCCTTGCGATGCGCCGTCGCTGCCACATACTCGCCCTTCGGCGTCGTGACCATCTTGAGCGCGCTCAACTCCACGCCAGCCTTCTTCGCAAAGGCATGCGCCGCCGAAGTCGCCTGACCATTCTTGAACGCAACACTCCAGGAAGGCCCCGTAAGTTGTTCTTCCAAATCGGCCTGCGCCGCACTCATACCCTTCACCAGCACCGCCAGCCGCCGCGGCGTCGAATAGCTGTGAACCTCATGCGCCGCGCCCAGCAGCCGTTCGCGCGTCAGCAGGTCCTCCACTCTCCGCGCAAGCTCCGCCTGCGCCGGAGCGATCATGCGCGCCGGAATCTCCTCAAGTCCTACTTCAAGTAAAAAATCAGGCATAGATGGTATAGATATAGTTTCTGTTTTTACTTCCCGCTCTCTAACCGCGCTTCCTGCTGCGCCACATAGGCCTTGGCCACGCCCACTGCCAGCGCGCGAATCCTTGCAATCACGCCTACCCGCTCAGTCACAGAAATCGCTCCCCGCGCATCCAGCAGATTGAACAGGTGCGAGCACTTCAGGCAAAGGTCGTACGCGCCCAGCACCGGAAAGCGCTTCTGTTGCGCACGAATCTCCTCAATCTCCGGCGCCTTTTCGTCCTCATGCACCACGCGGTCATGGATCTTCTCGTGTCGCTCGGCATTTTTCTCGGCCTTCAGTTTAAAGTCCCGGTTGAACTCGCTCAGCAGCGCCTGGCACTCAGCCTCATACAGCCGCAGATGCTCCCACAGCCTCTCAACCTCTGCCGCTTCAAAACTATAGACCGAAAACTGCACCTCTTCCTGCAACCGAATCTCGCCATACGTCACCGCGCGCCCCGTCTTCGGATCCCGCGCCCACACAATGTCGTAGACCGAATCCACGTCTTGCAGAAACGCCGCAATCCGCTCCAGACCGTAGGTAATCTCGCCGCTGATCGGATCCAGATCCATCCCGCCGCATTGCTGGAAATACGTGAACTGCGTAATCTCCAGTCCATCCAGCATCACCTGCCAGCCAATGCCCCACGCGCCCAGCGTCGGAGATTCCCAGTTGTCTTCCTCAAACTTAATATCGTGCTCGGCCAGATCAATCCCAATCGCCTCCAGCGACGCCAGATACGTCTCCTGAATGTCCGCTGGCGGCGGCTTCAGAATCACCTGGAACTGCGTGTGTTTGTACAGCCGGTTTGGATTCTCCCCGTATCGCCCGTCCGCCGGCCGTCGTGATGGCTGCGCATAAGCAATCTGGATCGGCTTCGGCCCAAGTACCCGCAAAAACGTGTCCGGAGACATCGTTCCTGCTCCAACTTCCACGTCGTAAGGCTGCTGCAACACACAGCCGCGCTCCGCCCAAAACGTTTGTAGGCGGAACAGCAGTTCCTGAAAGGTGAGTGGCGTGGTCTTGGCAGAGGCAGTCGAGGTCGTAATCGTAGCAGGCACTGGTTCTTTTTCCGTTGGATTCGGCGCTAACGTTGCATCGCTAAGGCTGCATCATAGCCGCGCACTGCTTCAAATTCTATCTGAGTTTCTTCTCTGCCATTTCCGGCAACGCCTTCAGGCCCAGCTCCGTCAGTGCCGGAAGCCCCATGCTGATGCGCACAGCATCCGCAACATGACCCAGTTCCTTCGGGTCTAGCGTCTCTTCTACCTGAATTTCATACTCATAGAACGGCGTAATTGGAATCCCATTCAGCAGCGCCCGCTCCGACACAATCTTATAGGTGCTCTTCCAGATAAAGCCCCGCTTCGAACTGCTCTCGAAGCGCTCAAACGTCAGGCTCTCCAGTGCCGCATCTTTGCCCCGCTGGAATGACTCCGCCCGCTCCGCCTTCAGCCTCTCTTCAAACGCGTTCAAACGCCGTTTGTGCAACGTCCACAAATAGGTCAGCGGAACTGCGGCGCCAAAGCCGATAAAGAACCACACCACTCCCCACGTCAGATTCATAGCTCCTACCTTACCCCTTCCGGTCCATCCCGGTTCACAGGTTTGCGAGGCTTCTCACTCACTTCTTCCCGTTTCCATGGCCTCTGCACCGCATACTTCGGCGTCGCCGTCACCGTCTGTTTGTTCACGCTCAGCAGCTTCCGCCGCACCAGCCATCCCACCGCCGACTGCGCCGAGCTCTTCGACACGCCCACCGACTCCGCAAGCTCCTGGTAGCTGATCTGGACCGCCTTCCCGCTCCGCTGCTCTTCTGCCGTCAGCCATAGATACACCAGAAAGCACACCGGCCTTCGGTCATGGCCCACCAGATCGCGCATCAGCACGTCCACAACGTACTCGTCGAGCTTCAACATAACTATACCAATAAATAATATAGTAGCACCTGCCAGATTGCGCACCGCCTGAACCTGGAATATGGTCTGAGATGTTTCCGGCGGAGGAGAAAAATGATTCGTGGCGTAAAAATCGTCAGCATCCCGGTCCGCAATCAGGACGCGGCCCTCAATTTCTACACGACAAAACTGGGCTTCAAGGTCGCAACCGACCAGCCCTTTGGAAACGGGCAGCGCTGGATCGAGCTTCGCATCCCCGGCTCCGACACGAACCTTGCCCTCTTCACGCCTCCCGGACACGAGAACCGCATCGGCGGCTTCCAGCCCACGACATTCTGGTGCGACGATGTATTCGCCACCGCCGCCGAGCTCAAAGCCAAAGGAG
>JASHUR010000096.1 GCA_030039895.1 Acidobacteriaceae bacterium
CGGCCCCGACCTCCGCCTCGAAGCCTGGCTCCACGATCCCTGGATAGAATCCGCATCTTCGCCATCGCACGAATAGATCACCGGGTGCTACCATGAATGCTCTCCGGAGCCGCAATGAACGATGAAATATTCTCGGTGGCGTTCTGCACCGTGATCGTAATGTTGATCTTGGTTTACTGCACCATCTTTCTCATGAAGCTTCGTCTGAAAAGAAGAGTGCCCACAGTATCAGTCAAATTCAAACGGCCTGATGAAGTGATGTCTGCATATCGGCGCATATTTCCAGACAGCCGTCTGCCCTTCTTGACCATACTGACCTTTTGGCTTGCGATAGCAATCGCTGCTGCCTCCGTGATCACAAGCCTCGTCAAGTAGACCCGCAAACACGAAAGAACCCTCCAGAGTTACCCTAAAAGCATGTTTACGGGCATCGTGCAGGAAACGGGAAAGATCATCTCCACGGAAAACCGCAACGGAACCCGGCGCATAGCCGTAGCCGCGCCCACCCTCGCGCCGCGCCTTCACACCGGAGACAGCATAGCCGTCAGTGGAGTCTGCCTCACCGCACTCGACATCGAGCCCGGCATCTTCCACGCCGACCTCGCCGCCGAAACCGTCGCTCGCACCTCGCTCACCCGCCTCGCGCCCGGCTCCATCGTCAACCTTGAGCTGCCCACGCCCGCCGGAACCCCGCTCGGAGGCCACATCGTGCAGGGCCACGTCGACTCCACCGGAACCCTCCTCGCCCTCGATCCCGTCTCGCCAACCGCCGACCCCGCCCTCACCGACTGGCGCCTCCAGGTCGAAATTCCCGAACCCACGCGCCCCTACCTCGTGGAAAAAGGCTCCATCGCCATCGAAGGCATCAGCCTCACCATCGCCGCCTGGGACGGACGCGTCGCCACCGTCGCCATCATCCCGCACACCTACGCGTCCACCAACCTGCACACCCTCGCGTCCGGCTCGCCCATCAACATCGAAGCCGACGTGCTCATGAAGCTCGCCCTCCAGCGCACCGAGAAACCTGAGTTCAAGCTCACCGTTGACTACCTCATCGCAAACGGCTACTGAATAGGTGCCTGACATCGCGAAGAGATGTGGGACGAGTCGCCTTCACCAGCCTGCCTGATACCCTCCCGCCTCACTTGAGCGAGGCCACTCCTTATATAGCGATATAGCGACATCCGCGACATCCGCCACCTCCGCACCCGCTTCATCTCTCTTTTTGCCACGATTTGCGCTCGCTAATTAAAAATATCAATTTATATATTGACTTTTTTAATATTGTGATCCACTATAGTTCCAGTTTGATGCTTCGAGCACCAAACAAAGACCACTATGCCCGACACTCCCAAACCCGCATCCGACTGGCAGGAGCTCACCCGCCTCACCCAGGGACAGCCTATCGTCATCGAGCGCGTCCGCCTCGCCAACTCCAACATCGCCATCGAGGGAACCTTCGAGCTCCCCCAGCTGGCGCGCCTCTCCGCCGAAGACCAGGTCTTCGTCGTCGCCTTCCTCCGCAGCCACGGATCCATCAAGGAAATGGAACAGGTCTTCGGCGTCAGCTATCCCACCATCAAGGCCCGCCTCAACCGCATCTCCGGCAGCCTCGAATTCGTCGATACCAACCCCGCTCCGCCGGCGCCCTCCCGCAGCGAGGTCATCGAACGCCTCCGCCGCGGCGAAATCTCCGCCGCCGACGCCATCCGCGAGCTCGAATCCAACCCTCCCTCGCGGGAGCCGCGCCCATGATTCCCTGGTCTGCATCCATCCGCGTCAACTGGACCACCCACCGCCCGGCGGGACCGGGTTCGATGACCCCGCGCCAGCGCCGCCTCCACCTCTGGGTCCCGCTCTTCCTCGTGTGGCTCCTGCTGTTGCCGCTTGTCCTCATCCTCTTCCCGTTCGTGGCGCTGGCCTGCATCTTCGTCCGCATCAACGCCCTTCGTCTCTACGCCACCGCCTGGAGCGTTCTCACCTCGCTCCGTCACACCTTTGTTGAAGTCCACTCACCCGCGGCCAACGTTCGCGTCCACCTGGCCTGAACGCCGCACCCACTTAAGGAGCTACCACCATGAATGACGATCGCAAAAGCATCCTCGAAATGCTCGCTGCCGGCAAAATCACCACCGATGAAGCCGAGCGCCTGCTCACCGCCCTCGACCCCAAACCCGCCCCTCCTGCGACGGATACGCCCGACGCCTACGCCTCAGCGCCCACCTCCGCACAGGGCCGCAGCAAACCTCCCAAGTACCTCCGCGTCCTCGTCGAAGCTGACGAGTCCACCACCGGCCTTCGCGGCGGGCCCACTACCGTCAACGTCCGCGTTCCCATGCAGCTCCTTCGCGCCGGGGTCCGCCTTGCCGGGCTCATTCCCCCGCAGGCCCATGACCAGCTCGATGAAGCCTTCAGCAAGCACGGCGTCCCCGTCACCCTCTCGCAAATCAAGCCCGAGAACCTTGAGGAGCTCATCGACCACCTCGGCGACCTCACCGTCGACGTCGACGGCAAGGACGAGAACAAAACCCGCGTCCGCGTCTTCTGCGAATAGCGTTTGCCCGCCGGAACCGGGCGAACCCCACCAGCATGTCTTCAATTCACACTGGACTCCTGGGTCGCAAAGGGCTATGAATTACACAGAGCCGTTTCCGTGACCAACGGGAGCGGCAACAACTGAAGGCACCAGAATGGCGCGAAGCGCGTCCGCCCGTGCGGCCAGCACCTTGGACGGCCAGTCCCATGTGGATCACCCACCCCGAATTCGCCCCTGAGCTCGCCTCGCTTCTCCGTCAAAGGAGATACCCCGAAGCTGTCTGGTTCTGGCGCGCCGCGCGCCCCTTCGCGCAAATGACCGTCCCCTCCATCGACAACCTCGCGCAGATCATGGAGACCGACCCACCCTGTCTCGCCTTTCTCCGCCCGCGCGAGCTCGTCGAGATTCAGGTCGCCGCCGGCTTTGCCTCGCTCGTCGGAGCCACAGGCCGCCTCGGCCGCTTCGTCACCCGCCAGCTGCGCTGGCCGCACCCGCTCACAAAGGACGCCGCCGTCCACAACCTGCTCTCCACCTTCTACAACGAGCTTTGCCTCGCCCGTATCCGCGCCGAACACTCCAGTTCCCGCACCCGCGTGCGCGTCCAGAACTCCTGCGACGGAGCCTGCATCACCTGCCTGCTGGCCAGCTCACGCGACTTCCCGCTCGACCACTGCCCGCCCGTCCCCATCGTCGGCTGCATCAACCACAAGGACGGCTGCCGCTGCTCGATTGAAGTCACCAGCTTCGTGCCCGAACGCAAAGCGCTCTCTAAATTTTTCTAGCTAGAAATCGATTTTTGCGCCGCGCCCGACGGGAGCGGCCACAACCGTCTGCGCCAGAATGGCGGCGTAGCCGCATATACCTGAACGGTCAGTTCTCTTCGCCGATCTTCAGCACCGCCAGGAACGCCTCCTGCGGAATGTCCACCTTCCCGATGCGCTTCATCCGCTTCTTGCCTTCCTTCTGCTTTTCCAGCAGCTTCCGCTTGCGCGTGATGTCTCCGCCGTAGCACTTCGCCAGCACGTTCTTGCGTAGCGCGCTCACCGTTTCGCGCGCGATGATCTTTGACCCGATCGCCGCCTGAATTGCCACCTCAAACTGCTGCCTGGGAATCAGCTCGCGCATCTTCGACACCAGCGCCCGCCCGCGCTCGTAAGCAAAGTCGTGGTGCACAATGATCGACAGCGCATCCACCGGATCCCCCGACACCAGAATGTCCATCTTCACCATCGGCGAATCCCACGTGCCCGACAGGTGATAGTCCAGCGACGCATAGCCGCGCGACACCGACTTAAGCCGGTCGTAGAAATCCAGCACAATCTCGTTCAGCGGAAGCTCATAGGTCAGCATCACCCGCGTTGGCGTCACATACTCAAAGTTCTTCTGCCGCCCGCGCTTCTCTTCCACCAGCTTCAAAATCCCGCCGACATACTCTTCATTCGTCAGGATGGTCGCCGTAATCACCGGCTCTTCGATGGTTTCAATCTCTGTCGGGTTCGGCCACCGCGAAGGATTGTCTACCTCCAGCACAGTGCCGTCGGTCATCGTAATCTTGTACCGCACGCCCGGAGCCGTCGTAATCAGGTCCAGATCGAACTCGCGCTCCAGCCGCTCCTGGATGATCTCCATGTGCAGCAGTCCCAGAAAGCCGCACCGGAACCCGAACCCCAGCGCCGCCGAGCTCTCCGGCTCAAAGAAGAACGACGAATCATTCAGTCGCAGCTTCTCCAGTGCGTCGCGCAGCAGCGTGTGCTCATGCGCGTCCACGGTGTACAGTCCCGCAAACACCATCGACTTGATGTCTTCAAAACCCGGCAGGGGTGCGGCCGCCGGCCGCTCATCCTCCGTCACCGTGTCGCCCACCTTCGTGTCCGCCACGTTCTTGATCGTCGCCACAAAAAAGCCCACTTCGCCCGCCGACAGCTCTTCAATCTCCACCGGCTTGGGCGTCAGCACGCCCAGCGAGTCCACATCGAACACCTTCCCGTTCGACATCAGACGGATCTTCGTTCCTTTGCGCAGCTTGCCGTTGATGATCCTCGCCAGCACAATCACGCCTCGGTACGCATCAAACCACGAGTCAAAGATCAGCGCCTGCAGCGGGGCCTCGGCGTCGCCCGCCGGCGGCGGCAGCCGCTTCACAATCGTCTCCAGAATCTCCGGCACGCCCTGCCCCGTCTTCGCGCTCACCGGAATCGCATCGGTGGCGTCGATGCCCACCGCCTGCTCGATCATCTCCTGCGTGCGCAGAATGTCCGCGCTCGGCAGATCAATCTTGTTGATGACCGGAATCACCTCAAGCCCATGGTGAATCGCCAGGTACGCGTTCGCCAGCGTCTGGGCCTCCACGCCCTGTGACGCGTCCACCACCAGCAGCGCGCCTTCGCACGAGGCCAGTGACCGCGACACCTCATACGAAAAATCCACATGCCCCGGCGTGTCGATCAGGTTTAGCTGATATGTCTCGCCGTCCTGCGCCTTGTACACCATTCGCACCGAGTGCGCCTTGATCGTGATTCCGCGCTCGCGCTCCAGGTCCATCGCATCCAGCACCTGCGCCTGCATTTCGCGCGCCGTCAGCGAGCCCGTCAGCTCCAGCAAACGGTCGGAGAGCGTCGATTTGCCATGATCGATGTGCGCAATAATGGCGAAATTACGAATGTGCTTATTGTCCATGCAAAGAAAGGAGGCGCGTCTTCAGCGCGCACAAGGCATCTCGCGGAAGCATCTGCTCCAATGCCTCAGTTTATCACTGCAAATCCTGCGGATTCGCTGTTGTCGCCGCACCCTAAACCCATACAATAGCCAAAGGGCGCAGGTTCGCTCAGCTCCATGGCTCCTCCGTCTCACACACTTAAGCATGGTTGTTTCACGAGCCGCTCTCACTCTCGCCTTCGCCGCGCTGCTGCCGGTTGCCACGCCTCAGGCCGCGCCGGCTCAGTCATCTCCGCCCCCCGCGCTGCAATCCTCCGCCGCGCCCGCACAGCCAGAGTCCGCAAAACAGCGCCGCGTCGACCAGATCATCAAGGACGTAGAGGCCGCCTACCAGAATGGCCTCACCAATTATCAGCAAGGCCACCTCGCCGCCGCAAAATCCAACTTCGACTACGCCGTTGACCAGATGCTCACCTGCGGCATCGACATCAAAAGCACGCCCGAGCTCGACGACGAGTTCGAGCGCATCGTCGACGCCGTCAACAACATCGAAATGGACGCTCTCAAGCAGGGCAACGGCCTTGTCTCTGCCGACCAATCGACTCCGGTTAGCGTCGCCAACAATGTCACCTTCCCCGTTGACCCCACCATCCGCGCGGAAGCCGAAGCGCAGTTGAAGACCACCCACTCCGATTTACCGCTGGTCATGAACGACTACGTGGCCAGCTACATCAACTTCTTTTCCAACAGCAAAGCAGGCCACGCCACAATTGTCGACACGCTCGACCGCCTCGGCCGTTACAAGGCGATGATCGAAAACATCCTCAAGCAGCAGGGCGTCCCGCAGGACCTTATCTATCAGGCCGCTGCAGAATCCGGCTTTCGTTCGCAGGCCGTCAATCCCCGCTCCGGCGCAGGAGGCATGTGGCAGTTTATGCCCGGCGACGCGCACGCCCCAGCGCACTCTGCATGGTTCGACGGACGCTTCGATCCCGTCGCATCCACCATCGCCTACGCGGACTACATGAAGGACCTCTACAAGCAGTTCGGTGACTGGTACCTCGCCATGGCCGCTTACGACTGGGGACCACTCAACATTCAGCGCGCCGTGCAGCGCACCGGCTACGCCGATTTCTGGGAGCTCTATCGGCGCAACAATCTGCCCGCTGAAACCAAGAACTACGTCCCTATCATCCTCGCCATCACCATCATGGCGAAGAACCCCAAGCAGTACGGCCTCAACGATCTCACGCCTGATCCGCCGCTTGTCGATGACACCGTGCAGACCGACTACAGTGTCGGCCTCCCGCTCGTTGCCGATCTCGTCGGCGCGCCTCTGCAAGAGATCACCGCCCTCAACCCCGGCCTTCTGCGCGACGCCACCCCTCCGGATCAGACCTTCGACCTGCACCTGCCTTCGGGCACAAAGGACGTCTTCGAGCAGCGCATCGCCCAGATTCCCGTCGACAAGCGCCGCTACTGGCGCTATCACACCATCACCCCAAGCGACACGCTCGCCTCGATCGCGCGCAGCTATCACGTCACCGTATCTGAAATTGCCGACGTCAACCAGCTCTCTTCAACTATCGATCTCAGCGGAGTCGAGGGGGTCATTATTCCCGCCGCACCGCGCTACGCTGCGCGTGGCACAACCCTCTATCGCGTTCGCCGTGGAGACACTCTCATTACCGTCGCCGATCGCTTCGGTGTCACCGTTGAGCAGCTCCGCCGCTGGAACCACATCCGCGGCAATGACATTCGCGCCGGCCACAGGCTTTATGTGGCCGAGCCGGTTCACATCCGCTTCTCATCACGGCGCAGATACCGCCGCTATTACTCGCATCGCAGGCGTCGCTATCCCAGCCACGAACGATCAACGCACCATCCATCGAAAGGCAAAACCTCGCATCCCTCCCGTAGCCGTTCAAAACCATCCTCACCCCACAAGAGCTCTTAACAATTAACGTGCTTCAGCGTCCGGCTGCTCATCGCGCAGATAAGCGTGCATGGATTCAGTGCGTCCTCACCATCGTGCCTGCATCATCCCATCCGCGTTGCGCGCCTGAGTTCTTCGCACGCGTGCGCGTCACAGTTCTGGAATGAGAAGCCCGCAAACAAAAAGTGCCATGATGCACAGGAAACGCTTGCCTTTTCATAGCAAGCCGTTGCATGCTGTTGCTATAATCGCGGCGCGGGCGTTTTTACTTGCCGCGATTGTGCATCCAGACAGGATGCAAGGGCCAATGGCCCGGAGGGCAACTTCAATGCACGATGACCGCAGATATCATGCGCACAGCGACAGCGATTTCGAACCGGAGACCGAACCCTTTCCTGAGGAGTTGGAAGACAACTACGACGATGAAGAAGAGGAAGAGGTTTCCATTTCTCTTTCCTCCGATGATGACGATATCGAGGACGAACAGGAAGACATGCCCGTCGCCGTGATCGAAGAGACAGCCGTCATCATTACTCCGGTGCCGGCGGCTCCGCCTGCGCCCAAGGCCCCCGCCAAGAAAGCTGCAAAGAAGGCTCCGGCGAAGAAAGCCGCCAAAAAAGCAGCGAAGAAGGCCCCCGCAAAGAAGGCTGCAAAGAAAGCTCCGGCGAAGAAAGCCGCCAAAAAAGTTTCGGCCAAAAAGGCCGTCAGGAAATCTGCCGCCAAGAAGAGAAGTAAGGGCGCCGGCGGCGGAAAGACTGCGAAGAAGTCTGCAGCAGTCAAGAAGGGCGCCGGCAGTAAAAAATCAATGAAGAAGAGAGGTAATCCATTGGCAGTTAAGAAAGCAGCAAAGAAGGCAGCCAAGAAGGCCGCGAAGAAAGCTCCAGCGAAGAAGGCAGCCAAGAAGACAGCAAAGAAGGCCGCGAAGAAAAAGTAAGTAACAGCAATACAGAGGCAAGCAAAAGAGCCTGGCCATGCGCCAGGCTTTTTTGCGTCTGCTGACCGGCCCGCCACAGCCTCCGCCGACCCTTTTGAGCACTCTTCAACTCAGGCCGGCGATGCCTCATACCGCCCAGATCCCCATGCTTTCTTTGCTCTATCTTTGCCCCGGAGAACCCGGCAAATCTTGGCCTCCGACGCTCTGGCTCCCGCGTGCAATTCATTCCCTTTTAATCCCTGACTGTGGGAAAGCACAGTTTGGGGCGGTATGCACGTTACGGAAGTAAGAGACCATGCTTTTACCAAGTATTAAACACCTATCGAGCTTAAAATCATTTACTTAGATTGAGTTAATTCCGCTCTTAGCGAGTCTCAGCCGATACCCTGCGGGTAGGCGTTCTGAACAGCGGATCGACTTCTCCACATTTTTTTCCACAGGACGGCCTCATGCCATAAACGGCTCTCTCACCCTCAAAACAAAGGGCTCCGCCAGACGCGGAGCCCCATTGCTGTAGCAGGAAAGTCGTGCCTTAGTGCGACGCACCTGAAGAGCTCGACGGTTGAGCGTGAGACGCGGGAGCCGAAGGCATTCCGCTCGACGGAGCAGGAGCGGAAACTCCGGACTGCACGTTGTAGGCATCGATCACAGCCTTGGTGATGTCGGTGCCATCGTTCCGCCACAAAACCGTCGGTGGCTGCTGCGCACCAGCGCTCTCATCCAGCACAACGCCGTACCCGTGCGCCTTGGCGTAGGACTGGAGCGTGCCGTACACCTTCTCAGCCAGTTGCTGGTAGGTCTGCTGCATCTGCTGCTCGTAGTCGCTGGAGGCGTCTTCGCCGTCGCGTTGCAGTGTTTTTTCCTTGTCGTCAATCGCTTCGGTGCGGCTTTGCCGCTCCGCATCGCTGAGCTTGCTGCCGTCCGCCTGGAGCTGCTTCTTCAGCGTATTGATCTCATCGGCCTCGGCTTTGAGCTGCGCCCGCTTCGGATCGAACTTCTGCTGAATTGCCGCAATATTCCGCCGGCCTTCATTCGTCTGGAAAACTGCAGCCTGAAAATTGATGACAGCCACCTTGGTGGTGCCCGTAGGAGCGGCCGTGCGCGTAGCGCTCGTCTGGGCCACGGCACTCAGCCCGAGACCTGCGATGAGCAGCGGTGTTACGAAAATCGAACGTGAAAATACACGATTCATGCGAATTTAAGATTCCTCCGGTTTGAGTCAGATCGCCCGCGCTTGCGGAAGCGAACTTCGCTTCCTGATCTACCTGCTGCGCTGTTCGTAGAAGCAGATTCCAGACCGGGAAGGGCTGGACAGCAAGACGAGACACGATCAGAAGACATTCTCAGGAACTGAGCCGAATTATAGGTGTGGGGTGTCACAGCGTCAATGTCAGTCCTCGGATAATTGACAGTGGAATGGCTAGCTTCGTCACCATGGGCCTGCCTGAAAAACAGGCCCTAGAATGAAGTGCTCACCGCCAGGCGGAAGGTCTTCCGCGGCTCACGTAATTGATACAGCGACCCATATGCCTGCTGCGCCTGCGCATAGCTGTAATCGCCCGCGCCGCCCGCCGGGAACATGCTGCGCGTAATCAGGTCCTGCGTGTAGAAGTTCTCTTCCAGACGCAACGGATTGAACGCGTAGTACAACCGGAAGGGGGCGTGAATAATCGGCATCATTACGTCCAGTTCGGCGCCTGTCGACATGCGCGGCACGTAATTGGTTCCCGGAATCGGATCAATCGTGTGGCTGAACTGGATCGGCACTCCACCCTGGCAAGCCCCGTTGTTGTAATTCGGGCAGCCGTACAGCGGCGAGTTCAGCAGTGCAATACCCTGCGGGCTCTGATGCAGCTGGTCCGTGCTGGTCGCCATGTCCATGCCGAAGTCATCAAACAGGTTGAACGAGGCGAACCGCGCATAGATCGGAATACGGTACTCCACATTCGTTGTAAAGCTCGCATCGCCGCCGATCGACGCAATGCCGTACACCGGAATCGGCACCTGGATCGCACCCAGGCTCGGATTCGTCGGATCGCGCGGAACCGTACTCCCGTCCGGGTTCGTCAGATTAAACAGCACCCGCGTCGGAACAAAACCATAGGGCGTCGCCGACCGAACGTCGAATCCGCGCAGATCATAGTCGCCGCCTGTGTAGAAGCGGTCGAACGGCGGCGCAACATCGCCGCTGATGCCGCGGATATACTCCGCCTGCAGCCGGATCGCAAGTGTGTTCCGTCCTTCGGGATTGAGCTTCAAACCCTTGATCGGATGGTAGGTCTTATATTCGATCACCGGCTCGATGTAGCGCACATTGCCCCACAACCCGGCAATTCCAAGGTCCGCGGAGAAGCTATACCCGTGATGCGGCAGGAAAAGGGCATCCACCTTGTCCTCGACATAGCTCAACTGCAGTGAACTGGTCAGGATTCCGGTCAGCGCGTTCTGCCCCTGGATGCCGCTGCGGAACGCCAGCGTCTGGAAGAAGTTGTTCGACGCCGCGCTGTACGTCGTCACCGACGCCCTGTTCCAGCTGTACGTCACGCCCACACGCTTGAAGCTGTGCCGGATCGGATAGCTTACCGAGAAGGTGAAGCCAGTCGAACTCTGGTCGTACTTCTGCAATAGCGACTGCGTCGCACTGGTAAGGTTCGCTGCGTTCCCGCCGGCAAGCGTGTAGTTCTTCGACGCGTTGTAGTCGTACTTGCTGTTGAAGACCTGGAACCCGATGTTCAGCGGCCTGTTGTGAACGTACGGCTCGTTGAACCCGAACCGCACATTGCGCTCAATGCTGCCCACGTTGCCCTGCAAGGTCAGGGTCTCGCCCAGGCCCAGGAAGTTGTTCGTCTGATAATTGAGCCCGAGGAACGATCCGCCCAGGCCGCTCACGCCGCCGTTGAGGCCGATTGAATTCTTACCCTTCTCGCTCACCTTCAGCAGCAGGTCAACCGTGCCGTTTTCCGCGTTCTCGTGCGTCTCGGAGTCCTGATCGACCTTCAGCGGGTTAAAGTAGCCCAGCTGGTTCAGCCGCATGATGCTCAGCTCCCACAGATGGCTGTTGTAGATCTGCCCTTCCTGCAGCAGCAGCTCGCGGCGAATCACGAAGTCGCGCGTTACCGTGTTCCCCTGGAACTCAATCCGCGACACATAGAACGGCTTGCCTTCATCAATATCGACGTTAAAGCTCACCGTGTGCTTGGCGTCGTTGAAGTTCGGCGTCGGAATCGCCACAAAGTTGATGTAGCCCAGCGTGCCGTAGGCCTTTTGCAGGTTCTGCAGTCCCTTACCGAACTCGGTCGCGTTGAACCACTCCCCGTCCTTCTGCGAAAACTGTGCCCGCAGCGCCCTCACGTTGGTTACGGCCTTGTTGCCCGTAAAGGTAATTCCCGTCAAACGATAACGCTCGCCCTCATCAATCGGCAGCGTAATATCAATCCGCTTGCCCCTCTTCGGACGGAAGGTAAACAACGACAATCCCGTCTCGCTTCGCAGATGCGTCTGCGGATCGCCAACACTCGCGCGCAAATAGCCGCGGTCGCGATACGCCTGCCGCACCAGTTCGGAGTCCTCTTCCAACTTGCTCGCGTCATACACGCGCGGGAACAGGCTCTCAAGGAAGATCGAGTGCGGAATGCCAATCGGCCGCAGGTTCCGCATCGACTCGCGAAGGATGCGCGACTTAACGTGCTGGTTCCCGATGAACCTGATCTTGCCCACCATCACCTTCGGGCCTTCCTTCACAAGGAAGGTCAACTGCACCCCGGCCGGTGGAATCTTCTTGACCTCCGGCTTGATGGTCGCAAACTGGTGGCCATGTTCGGCCAGCATCTCCTTGAGCACGTCAACCGCATGCGCAATCCGGGTCGGGTCGTACTTGCTCTCTTCGGAAATCCCGACTTTTTCTTTCTTAAACCGGTCCAGCACGTCAGAGATGGTCACCGAGTTCAGGCCCTTGTACTGAATGTCCCGGATCGTCGGCTTCTCCGTCACATACACGTTCAGGATGATGCCCTTCGGCGTCTGCTCCTTGTCGATGCGCACGTACTCAAAATAGCCGGTGTTCCACAGCGAGTTGAAATCGCGCTCTACCGTCAGCGGGTCATAGGTCTCATTCACCCGGCTGAACATGCGCGCAAGAATCGTCTCTTTCGGAATCTCGCGGTTGCCGATCACGCGGATCTCAACGATCGTACTGCTCTGCTGTGCCCTGGCTAAAAACGGCACAAGGCAGCAAACAATGAGTAGGAATTGCAGCGCCCGGCGCGTGGAACGGCGCAAACTCTGGCTCGGTTGGATTGGAGAGCTCACGCTCTCACGTTCGACGGGAAAAATATGCACACCCTCACTGCAAAAAATCAGGCCAATCCTGCGCAAAATGCGATTATATGTGACGGATGGCGCATACCCCAACCCCATCCTTGCCTTCAGCTCCCGCGCGTACATCAAACGGCAGCCACACTCCATGCGTCAGCATGGTCAACTCTCAAGTTCGGTGTGGATCTCGTACCCATCGCCCATCCACCGGATCGCGAGCACATTGGGCTTGCAGCAGACCTGGCAATCCTCAACATAGCTCTGCCGTCCGCCCCCCGTTTCATCCACAACCGTCTCATTCCACTCTCCACAGCCTGCGCATTGGAAGCCTGCCTCAATCGGCATCGCTATCAACCCCGCACAGCCAAATCAACTTACAGTGAATTCCGCTTCCTAGTCTAAATGGAAACTTGCGATTCAGGCGCGCCTTTCATCCCGTTGCGCCCTCAATCTTTCGCACTTCCACAAGTGTCGAGTAAAACGTCGGCCCGCCTCCAATGTCCGTCAGCCTCTGCGACGTCAGCAGATTCACGTTGTAACCGCCGTCCGCCAGCTTGTTCCATCCCAGCTGCCCGGCCACCACACCGCGCTGCACTGCCGTCCCAATCCGCGCCTTCAGCCGTAGCCGCCCACGTGCATTAAAAATCTCCACCATGTCTCCATCTGCAATCCCGCGTGTCTCGGCATCCGCTGCATGCATTTCCAGCGCGTCCCTGTGCCCGTCCTCCATCTTCTGGTGTCCGGGCAAATTCGCAAACGTCGAATTCATATAGTTGTCTGCCTTGCGCGGCAAAAACTCCAGCGGATACTCCCCCAACTCTCCATTCCGCGACTCCTTCGGAGCCACAAATCCCGGCAGCGGATCAATTCCCTGGGCCGCCAGAGCTTCCGAATAAAACTCCACCTTTCCGCTAGGCGTCGCAAACTTCCCGTCTGTAAATGGCCGAAAAGCGCCATCCGCATCCGTCGCAAATTTCAGTTTGATATGCCCGCCCGCCGCATCCAGCGTCTCCTTCGTAATCCCTTCAAACCACGCAGGCTGTCCTTTGCCCTTGCACAGCGCCTGGTCAATCAAATCGCCCGCTGTATCTTTGAAGCACTCTTCTTTGAACCCCATCCGCTGCGCCAGCTCACCGAACAGCCACACATTCGACCTTGCCTCACCCAGCGGCGCAATTGCCGGGTTCGAAATCTGCGCATAGTAGTGCCCATAGGCGCCCTGCACATCTCTGTGCTCCAGAAACGTTGTTGCCGGCAGCACCACGTCCGCATAATCCGTCGTGTCCGTAAAAAACTGCTCGTGGACCACCATGAACAAATCCTCGCGCGCCATACCCTTCACCACCTGCGTCTGGTCTGGAGCGATCGCCGCCGGATTCGAGTTGTACACAAACATCGCGTGCACCTGCGGCCCGTCCAGCTCCGTCAGCGCCTGCCCCAGCAGAGACATATTCACCACACGCGACTCGCGCCCCAGCGGGCTCGCCAACATCAGGTCCGGACGCTCCAGCGTCTCCTTGTCCCACGGGAACGCTCCGCTC
>JASHUR010000097.1 GCA_030039895.1 Acidobacteriaceae bacterium
CCCATCCTCCCCCAGATCCGACCACGCACCGAACGCAGCATGGTTCATTTTCTTCCGGTAAGGAGTCAGGGACACATGAATCGCTTGCCGTATGAACTCGGCGCGAGAGATGGCCCGCCGCTGGGTCACTTTATCCAGCAGCTCCAGGTCGGGCTTCGGCACATCCACCAGGATTCGCATAGGGCCTCTGAGATATCAATGAAGCATATCAATTTCTGAAACACTTCGATATCTCAGAACGCCCGTCAATACAGAGCAGCCCCTACGCTACCGCCTTCGATCCCTTGGCCGGCTCGCTCTCCGCTTCGCCCACATGGTCCAGATCGATCCCCGTCGTCTCGATGCGGTACATCCACGTCACAACCGCGCCCAGCACTGACGAAATCACCAGCCCGTACAACAGCAGGCGCGTCCCGATCGTCACCAGCAATATCGGAAACAGGAACGCCGTCGCCACCGCGCCGATCTTCGCAAACGCCGCCGCAAACCCCGCGCCCTTGCCCCGCACCGCTGTCGGAAATACCTCACCCGCCAGCAGATACGTCTGCGCGTTCGGCCCTATGTTGGTCATAAACTCGAACAGCATGAAGCCGGCAAAGATCGCAATAATCTTCAGTTGACCGGTAAAGTCCACCGACAGCGACGCCACGAACAGTCCCACCGCGCAGCCGATAAACCCGAACACCTGCAGCCAGATCCGCCCCAGCTTGTCGGCCAGAAACACGGCAAACACAATGCCCACAACCAGCAGCGACGTAATCATCGCGTCGCCTTTGGCCGCCAGCGTCGCGTTCGAAATCAGGTCGCTCATGCTCCGCACGTGCTCCGCCTTGTGCCCGATCGTCGCCGCCAGAATCGTCGGCGCAAAAATGCCGATTCCGTAGGTGCTCAGGTCCTGCAGAAACCACGGCACCGAGGCCAGAATCGTCGCCCGGCGATACCGCTTGCCGAACAGCGACAGGAACGACCCTCCGCCGTGGCTCTCGCTCGCCCCCGCCTGCTCTAACAGCACAATCTGCTGCGGATACTGCGGCTTCCGGAACAGCAGCTTGCTCGCCGCTTCCGTCGCGCGATCTTTATGGCCGCGTGTGTGCAGCCAGTTCGCGCTCTCCGTGATGGAAAACCGCCAGATCGTCACCAGCAGCGCCGGAACCACTGCCGTCGCGAACATCCAGCGCCATGCATTCAGATTTGGCACCGCCAGCAGCACAATGTAGCCCACGGCCGCGCCCCCAAGTGCGCCGATCGCCTGGAACGCGAACGCCGCCAGTACCAGCTTGCCCCGGCTCGTGCTCGGAATGTTCTCCGAGATGATCATGTGCGCCGTCGGATAATCGCACCCCAGCGCCACCCCCAGCCCGAACAGGCAGAAGATCAGCGATACAAAGCTCGTGCAGAACACCGCCGCGCCGAGGAACGCTGTGAAGATAACCATCTCCACAATGAACATCGACTTCCGCCCGAAATAATCTGACAGGCTGCCCAGCCCCACCGCGCCAATCAGGATGCCGCCCAGCGTAGCGGCGGTCACAAATCCCTTCTGGGTGGGAGCAATCGAGAATTCGCGCGCAATCAGCGGCAGCGCCACGCCGGTCATAAAGACCACAAAGCCTTCAAAGAACTTGCCCGCCGCAGCCAGCATCCAGATGCGCCGCTGCATCATCGTCATCGGAAACGACTGCACCACAGTCCCGTCCGGCCAGACTGGCTTCTCATCGATATATTCCTGCACGCTGCGTGGTTTGCACGGCACAGGATTCGCAACCTCCGGCATAGCTTACCCCCTTATCAATGGCATAAGGCGCGACTGAGAATCCCTCTCCGCCGCGCCTGCTTTACTGCTTAATGAATCTTCGCAATCTGAATCTCGCTCCGCGCCCTGATCGACGTCGGCAGCGGAATGAAGTGCACCGCATTCAAAAAGCTCGGCGCGCTCCCGCCCTCCGGCGAAATGCACCACAGCAGAAAATTGCTGATCGCTGTGGCCACCTGCGAATTCGGCTGCTTGACCGCAACCACCGCATACTCGTAATTAATCAGCGGATACGAATTCGCCCCCGGGGCAAACACCAGCGTCAGCCGCTCATCCGGAGGCGTCCTCGGCGTCAGCTCCGCCGCCGCCGCCGTCACCGTATCGGAATTCGGCAGCAGAAAATTCCCGCTCTGGTTCTTCAGCATCGCCGTAATCAGCCCGGCCTTTTTCGCGTCACCCTCGTAGCTCGCGCCAATATAGCCCACTGCATACGGAGTCCGCGCAATCGTCTGCACCACGCCCTCATTGCCCGTCGCCCTCAGGATTCCGCTCACTGACGGCCATGCCACCGTCGTCCCATACCCGATCCTGTCGCCCCATGTATCGGCCTGTGAATTGTCCGTCTCCGTCGTAAACGTCAGAAACTGCGTAAAGATGAACGTATCGCCCGAGCTGTCCGCGCGCCGCACCGGAACAATCGTATGGTGCGGCAGCCGCACGCCGCGGTTCATCGCCGCAATCGGAGCCGCATCCCAGCTGCGAATCTTCCCCATATAGATATCGGCCAGGACTGGCCCGCTCAGCTTCAGCGTCGTACCCGCCATGCCCGGAAAGTTCACATCCACCGTCTGCGCCGAAATCGCCAGCGGAATATTCAGAATGTCCGGGTTCCGCATCTTCTGCATATCGTCCATGTATGCGTCCGACGTTCCAATCTGCACCTGCCCCGCAATCGCCTGCGCAATCCCCGCGCCCGATCCCGTTGCACCCGTCGTGATCTGCATGCTCGGATCTACCTTCGCATACGCCGCAACCCATGCCTGGAACAGGGGATAGATCAGCGTCGATCCCGTCTCGGAAATCGTCACCGCCGCCGCGCACAACCCGGCCAGCGGGATCAGCACAATCGCGGCTGCGAACAACTTGAGATGAAAAGACCGGCGACTCGCGCCGGTAAGGCGAACACCCATGACCAACCTCTCTTCTCCGCAGCCGGTGCCCACACGCTTCCCGGCCGGATGGTGCTCTCATCCAACTGCGCCAACCACGCTAACAGAAGCAATGTTACGGAATGATGAAATCTTCGTGGCGATTTGGATGTATCAATCCCTCTAACAGTCAATGCTCCCAGGGGCTTCAAGCGCGCAAAAACTTGCCCCTTTAGACAGCCAGAGAAACTGAGGCAAAGGCAAAATCTTCGATCGAGCCATGCGGATCTTGCTTTTGTACTGCAGCATTCAACGCCGCTTGCGACTCTAGGTATGGTTTTACTTGGAGCCGTGTGCTTCTATGTGTTTCTTAGCGGCGTGCTCAGCGTGCTCCGCAGCATGAATGTGGTGGGCGTGCGCCAGATGCGCGTGATGCGCGGCTTTCTCATGATCGCCGGCTTCGTGATGGTTCGCGGCTTCGTGATGGTGGCGCGCAGCATGTTCATGATGTTCGGCTGCCTGTCTGTGATGATGGGCTGCTTCCTGTGACATGTCGTGATTCCTTTCGCATGCGGGCTTGGCTCTGGATCGCCTGCAATGATTCGGATTATCGGCAGTCGGCATGATCCCCTGGGTTACAGGAGAATCAATTGACGATGAACAATGCTCATCACTGCCCGCTCCTGCCTCAGCGGAGCTCACCGGCCAGGTTGTCTCACACGCCCGCAGCCTTCCCCAGTGCCGAGACTGCCCCTGGCGTAAGGTCTTTCAAATAATCTCGAATCAGCGCCACCGTATATGTCGGATTCTTCTCCATCAGCCAGGGCCTGCGCACATCACTGTCTCTTCGCAATTACTCAGAAATTCCACGGAACCTCCCACCCCCACCCTCCGTACTACCCCATCGAGGCCCCCATGCAGACCCTCCGCCAGGACATCGCCTACGCCCTCCGCCAGATGCGGCTCTCGCCCGTTTTCACCCTCACCGCCATGCTCACCCTCGCCCTCGGCATCGGAGCCACCACCGCCATCTTTTCCCTCATCGACTCCGTCATGCTCAAGTCCCTCCCCGTCGTCGACCCCTCCACCCTCTACCGCATCGGCGAAGGCAACGACTGCTGCGTTGAGGGCGGCCCGCAGACCGACTGGGGCATGTACTCCTATCAGGTCTATCTGCTCTTCAAGGCCAACGCGCCTGAGTTCGAGCAGCTCGCCGCATTTCAGGCCGGAGGCAACATGTTTAGCGTCCGCCGCGGCCTCACCGACAACAACGCCAAGCCCTTGCGTGGCGAGTATGTCTCCGGAAACTACTTCCAGACCTTCGGCATCCAGCCCTTCGTCGGCCGCATGCTCACTCCGTCGGACGATCAGCGCTCCGCGCCGCCCGCCGCCGTTCTCAGCTACCGCGCCTGGCAACAGAACTACGGTTCCGATCCCAAAGTCGTCGGCTCTACCTTCATTCTCGACGGTCATCCATTCACCATCGCCGGCATCGCCCCGCCCGGATTCTACGGAGAAACCCTCCGCCCCGACCCTCCGGAAATATGGGTTCCGCTCCAGCAGGAGCCGCTCATTACCGGCGCAAACTCCATCCTCGACAAAACCAGCGCCTGGCTCCGCGTCATCGGACGCCTTCGCCCCGGAGCGTCCATCAACGGCCTCAGCGCCCGCTTCACCACCATCCTCCAGCACTGGTTTGTCACCGGCTTCGTCGGCCAGGACCTTAAGGAATACCTCCCGCAGATCAAAGCCATCGCGCCCAAGCAACAGATCAAGGTCATCCCCGCCGGCGCCGGTGTCGGCGTCATGAAGGACAACTTCAAGGAGAGCCTCCGTATTCTCTTCACCGTCTGCTCGCTTGTCCTGCTCATCGCCTGCGCCAACATCGCCAACCTGCTTCTCGCCCGCGGAGCCGCACGTCGCGCTCATACCTCCGTCCGCCTCGCCCTCGGGGCCTCGCGCAAACGCCTCATCCGTCAGTCCCTTACCGAGAGCGTTGTACTCGCCATCCTCGGCGGCGTTGCCGGCATCGCCATCGCCTACCTTGGCGTCAAATTGATCCTTGCCCTCGCCATCCACGGTACTGATTTCGTTCCCATCAGCGCCTCGCCGTCGCTTCCCGTCCTCGGCTTCGCCTTCGGCCTCTCGCTCATCACCGGAGTCCTCTTCGGCACCGTGCCCGCATGGCTCACCTCGCATGCCAACCCCGCCGAAGCTCTTCGCGGAGCCAACCGCAGCACCGCCGACGGCTCTGCTCTCCCGCAAAAAATCTTCGTCATCGTGCAGGCCACGCTCTCCATCGTCCTGCTTGCCGGCGCCGGACTCCTCACCCGCAGCCTCCAGAAAATGGAGCATCAGGACTTCGGCTTCAAGACCGCCCACCGCATCAACATCAGCGTCAATGCGCCTTTCTCCAGCTACCCTCCCGCCAAACTCAACGCCACCTATCAGGAACTTCAGGACCGTCTCTCCGCCATCCCCGGAGTCGAACATGCCGCTCTCGCTCTCTACTCGCCCTTCACCGATAACTGGGGCGAGCTCGTCATCCGCGCTGGCCACGGCGTCCCCGATGTCAACTCAGACCAGGGCTCATCCTGGGATCACGTCACACCCGACTATCTCGCCACCATGGGCCAGCAAATCATTCGCGGCCGCGGCCTCACCACAGACGACACCGCCACCAGCCAGCCCGTCGCCGTCGTCGATGAAAACTTCGTCAAGCGCTTCTTCAAGAAGGGCGAAGACCCCATCGGGACCTACTTCGGCCTCGACAAACCTGAGTACAACCGGACCTTCAAAATCGTCGGCGTCGTCCGCACCGCCAACTACACTGACCCCTCTGGACATTGGCGTCCGCCGCTCTTCTTTGTCCCGCTTGCCCAGCACATCCATTACGACTCGGCCCTCATGCAGGAAATCGACGACCGCACCCACCTCATCGAGGATGTCGTGCTCCAGATTCGCGGCAGCATGGAAGGCCTTGAACCGCAGATCCGCCGCGCCTTCGCCGAAGTCAACCCCGATATGACCATCATCCGGATTCAAACCATGGACCAGCAGGTCGCCAACCGTCTCGACCAGCAGCGCGTCGTCGCGCAAATGACCGGACTCTTTGGCATCCTCGCCCTGGTCCTCGCTGCCGTCGGCCTTTACGGAGTCACCGCCTACATCGTTGCGCGCCGCACCAGCGAAATCGGCGTCCGCATGGCCCTCGGTGCCGACCGCCCCAAAATCGTGCGCCTCGTCCTGCGCGGAGCCTTCACCCAGATCCTCATCGGCCTCGCCATCGGCATCCCCGCATCCATCGGATGCTCTCGCCTCATCGCTTCGCAGCTCTATCACGTTAAAG
>JASHUR010000098.1 GCA_030039895.1 Acidobacteriaceae bacterium
AACCCCGATCATCATCACCAGCGCCACGCAGACAATTCCCACCAGGGCAACCATGGCGGAGCGCGCACGCGGTCTTAATGACAGCAATCGCATCATTCTTGACTATAGCATTAACACGCAGTCACCTTATGGAGCATTCCCGCCTCAGCCGTTACCATCCTGCAAAATCCACTAAAATCGCCCTTCATGTGCAGTACAAATCGCTGCCTGCGCTAGACTAATCCGCAAGCGCCGCCTGGTATTCACGGCCGTTTCTTTATCTGTTGTTCTCTAACGGAGCAACCACTATGCGGTCACTTCTCTCCGCCGCCGCACTCACTTTTCTCGCAATCCTCATCGCCTCCAGCCCTTCGCAAGCCCGCGCCCAGCAGCATCTCGCCGAACAACATTTAATGGTCCCGCGCTCTGACGGACACATGACCCCGCTGCTCGTCTACCCGCCCGAAGGCACCATCCACGGCTGCGCGCCACTCGCCGTCATCTCTCACGGCGCAGGAGGCTCCGAGTACGGCTACCGCTATCTCGCCGAAGCCATGGCGCACCTCGGCTACACCACCGTCGTTATGGGACACAAAGAGAGCGACCGCTCCGCTCTGCGCGATGACATCCTCTCGCACGGCATCCGCCCTGGAATAGACGCCCTCGTCGTCAACACCCTAGCAGAACAGGACCGCCTCCTCGACGTTGGCGCTGCTCTCAAATGGGCCAACAGCCGGTGTCGTGCGCCGTTTCGCGTTCTGCTCGGTCACTCCATGGGCTCGGAAACCGTCATGCTCGAAGCCGGCGCGAAAAACATCATCAATGTCGCCTCGCCGCCTGCCGGACAGGACCGCTTCAATGCATACGTCGCGCTCTCTCCCGAAGGTCCCGGAGTCGTCTTCTCGCAAAATGCCTGGCGCAATATCCGTAAGCCCATGCTCATCCTCACCGGCACCCGCGATCAGTCGCTCAAAGGAGGCCCCCAGGCCCGCCAGCTTCCCTGGCACAACCTTCCCGGTCTACCCGATCATTGCCAGTGGATGGGCGTCATCAACGGCGCGACGCACATGAACTTCGCAGGCCGTGGATTCGGCCACCTCATGGTTGAGCCTTTAGTCACGCAGACCATCGCCACGTTTCTTCAGGGCGTCCGCCAGCACTCCTGCGTACTCCCTCCGCAAATTGCGCAAATGACTTTGACCGCAAAATAACGGGCCGTTATCTTCAACTTTCGGTACGTAACCCGCGAGCCTCGCCGACAGCTCTTTCTTCTCAACCTGCCAGCCGCTCTCCGCGAAAATACTCCCGCACGTCTCCGCGAAACACCAGAAGATACCCGATCATCGCAAAGATCAACGCGTGCACCAGGATCCCTCGATGGTTTAACACAGAAATGACCGCCACGTGCCCGCCGATCCACACCAGCGTCAGCCATCGCGCCCAGTTGCGTCCTCGCAGCAGAAACGCGCCGCATACGATCCCCGCCCCATCGATCAGCACAATCCATATCAGGTCATGCTCCGGCGGCCAAAGCGTCCGCGCATACATAAATCCGCGCACCAGCCCGAACGCGCCGGCCGCCATCATCAGCCAGCCCACAACCGTCACCGCAATGGGGCGTCGAATCATATGTCTCAGTGCTATTCGATAGGTCCGCGCAGCGTAGCGCCCCAATCCGCTGGACTCATATCACGCGCATGCCGTGAAAACAGCCAATGATGTCCCTCGAAATCTTCCACGCCATACTGCCGTTCACCATAAATCGTTTCGTGCAGCTCTTCCACTATCTTCACACCCGCCGATTTCGCGTGCTCGTAATGTCCATCGACGTCTTCCACAAATACAGTCAGGCTTTGCGTACTGCCGCCAAGCTCCTTGGGAGTCGAACGCCCGTCGCCTGCGCGCTTCACCATAATCCACGCCTTACCCAGCCGCAGTTGCGCGCCGCTCACAGGATCACCATACCGGTAATGCTCGACAAAGCCGAAGCTCCTGCCTAGCCACGCTACCGCCTCCTCCACGTTGCGATACGCCACATGCGGTAGCACGCTGTCCGTTGGCACCGACCGGTTGAAAATCATCGCAGTTCACTCCGTCGTAGTTACCGTATATCAGACTTCTACGCCACCACCCGCCGCGGCGTAAACTTCTGCCGGTAATAGGCTGTCGTCATAATAATCGCCGGAACCCCGACTGCGGTCGGCAGCACCCAAAGCCACCACGGACTTCCGCCCAGCCGCGGGCCGATCGTTACCACACAGAACGCCGTCCACGCCGCGATATAGCTCCCGATCATTCCCTGCAAATGCGCGTACCACCAGAACATCTTCTCCTTTGGCGGATGCGTGAACCTCCACATCGCACTTGCCGCAATCCACATCCCGATCCCGCCAAACACCATCGCCGGAATCCCCAGTCCCTGCACCCACTCCGGTCTCACGGCTCCAAACAGCGCCAGCAATGCGCTCGCCGCAAAGCACACCACAGCCGCAAACCAGTCCAGCGCCTTCGTTGTCTTCTCTCCCTTGTAGGCTGCTTTCTGCCCCAGCACGCGATACGCCGTAAACGCCGTATAGAAGCTGAAGATCGCCACCAGCCCCAGAAACAACAACGGACGATACGCCGCCATCGTCAGTGCCGTCACCGCCACGCCCGCCATCGACCAGAAGTAGATCTTCCCCCACAAGCGGTGCGCTTTTCCGCCCTTCGCCGTCACCAAAGCCAGCGGAGCAAGCACAAACGCCCCAGACCCTGCCGTTATATGCAGCCCCAGTATCACGTTCACCCACATCGGATCATGCCCTTGCATCGCCATCACCTCGATTTCGTAATTTTCTTCAGCTCCTTCAGCATGTCTTTGCACCATTCCTCCTGCGCCTTCGCCATGTACTCGCCATAGCTCAGCGTCATCAACCAGAATGGCTTCTGCGGATGCCTCCCGCCTTCCCGCTCAACACGTGCCCGCGTCGCCTTCAGTTCTTCAAGTTCCTTTTCGCACGCAGTCAGTTTTCGCTCAATGTGTTCCGTGACTGTGTCCGCATCCGTCAATCCGCCAAAAAACACCTTCAGCAGCAGCTCGCTGCGCGGAACCTCCGGCTCGGCCCGCACCTTCAGCCACGCCTGCAGCGCCTTCTTCCCAGCCGCCGTCAATGTATAAACAATCCGCTCGGGCCTGCCGGCATTCCGTTCTGTCCGTTTCTTCACCATCCCATCCACAGCCAGCCTCTTCAGCGACGGATAAATCTGCCCATACCCCTCACGCCAGAAATGCCCCACCGACCACTCGCTCAACTGCTTCAGGTCGTAGCCCGACATCTCGCCCAGGCTCAAAAGCCCCATCAGTGCAAACTGGCTCTGGTTTGTCTTCATATCAAAACTATATATATCTTTTTGATATAAATATGCAAGAAAAAAGCGCCAGACCCATCTGCCCGGCGCTTTCTACCTTAAGGTTTGTCTAGTTGGCCCCCGCCTTCTGGAGCTGCGCAATCTGCTGCTCCACCAATGTACGATTCGGCCCCGGCTTCATATAGGTCAGGCTGTGCTGCAGATGGTGCAGCGCCCCCGTTAAATCACCCTGGCTTGCCAGCATCACCGCCAGCAGTTGCTCCGTATTCGGCGCCGTATGCTGCGGATCCATTGCCAGCGACTTCTTCGCGCTCTCCTCCGCTGCATCCACGTTGCCAAGGTTGTAGTTGCCCACCGCGTTGTAATACAAAATCTGCGGATTGCCCTCCGGATTCAGCTTCAGCCACGCGTCCGTCGCGTCCTTCACTTCCTTCCAGTTCTTCTGGTCGGCAGCGAGCTCGGCCATCGGCAGATAGGGCGACACATAATTCGGATCTGCCGCCGCCGCCTTCTGGTAGGCGCTGAGTGCATTTGCCGGCTTGTCCGCTTGCTCCAGCTTGCCCAGGTGATACCACGCGTCCGCAAAATTCGGGTCGACCTTTACCGTCTTTTGCAGGTCTTTTCGCGCGCCCCCTGCATTGCCCTTCACAAATTGCTCGCGCGCCTCGTCATACATCTTCAACGCATCCGGAGACGCCTTCGCATAGGTCTCGCTCATGGACGATCCCGCTGCCGCACTGTTCGGCGTCAGCGTAACTGTCCCCAGGTCTGGATTGTCCATGATCGATGTGAACGCGATGTGCAGCGAAGTCGATTTGAATCCCGGCAGCTCCGCGTGAATATTGCAGCCCGTCAGTTGCGCGGCAGTCGCTTGGTGCTGCCCGGGATGAGGCGAGAGCTCGGAATACAGCGGGTCCTCCTTCGCTGGACGGATCATGAAACTACCCTTTGCGTCCGTGGTCGTGCGGTACTGGACAACATCGTTGTTGCAGACCACAACAACCGCAATCGGGTCCCAGGGCGCGGGTGCATCCTCTACTGCGACTTTGCCCATGAAAAACACGCTGCCATTCTGCGTCTCATCCAGGCGATTGAAGTTGGCATCCTTGCCAAACCCGCTTGTCGCCTCCGGTCCGGCCGTTCTCTCTGACGGGGTAGCTCCCTGCGTCGACTGAGCACTCACTTGCACGCTCAAACAAAGTCCCAATAGAATCCCAACCAAAATACTCAGTTTGCCTCGCATGGATTACCCCCAACAAACATAGAGTTACGGCTCGCACACTCGACGCGCCGCGTCTTAAGAACGTTCAACATTATCTGCCCCAGCCGGACGCCCCGTCCACCCATCCATAGCCTCCTCGCTGGCAGGAGGGCTGCGTCTATCAGCCGAAGCTGAATATTCACGAATCCGTGCCGGACAGCGGTATCTGCCTGCGCCAATATCCACCTCCGCAGGCGCTGCTTCCCCCGTCTCCATCCGCTCTGGTGCCTAAGCAGAAGAAGATCGTTGACCCGCAAGTGCGCTGAAGGCAAATCAGGAACGCCAAGCAGTCCGAATTACATCCCCTCAGCGTCAGTTTCCTGGTGGAATGGCGACACCCATTTGCCACCCTTCTTTTGCCACAGTGAAGCGGCAATGACTTTTCCGGCTTGTCTCTTGCCCGAGCAGGTTGCGTCCTGCGTGGCGGTGTAGGTCATCAGCACAGTATCCTTGCTGAGCCACATAAATGAGAAGTCGGAGAGTGAAAAGCTCTTAACGTCGCATGTAGAGCTCGAAAAGCCATTCACGATTTGCTGTTTGCCCTTCTCGACCGCCCCGTCGGCGATATTAATGGAGTCCGCCGGTATCATCTTTGCGACGGCATTTGGGTTGTGGTCCTTCCAGCCCTGCCAGCCAGCCTGTTCTTTGGCTTCAAGAGCCTTCTCTACACTTGCGTTCGTCTGCGCGTACAACGTGACCCCGGATAACAGCAGTGCGAAACCAAGTGCCATCAAAGAGATTCGACGCATGTTCCACCTCCAGTCGCGTATCGCCGGAGAACTATAGGTCGTGGGCGAACATCGTGTCAAGAATCACGAGATTTTGAGCCGATCTCTCATCAGAGCGGGTGGCTGGCCGGCTATCGTTACCTTAGAGACGTTGTCTAAGACGTGTAGATCTACCTTCCGGTCAGTATGGGAAACTGGTGACCAAGGTTGAATAAAGAGTAGACTTTAGTAATTCCCCGGTACTATACTTCCATCTAATTTCAGTCGGGCCCCTCGTAGAATTACGGTTGAGGAACCCTACCGAAAATGAATGATCGTTATGAGCAATACCGTCTGGACCCTGGAAATCTTGAAGAGCGCTCCGCTGTGCGCTTTCCATTGTCGCTGCCGGTTCACGTAATCGCCTCGAACAAGTTCTACGAAGCCACGACCGAAAACATCTCGGCAAATGGCATCTTGTTCAAGCTGAATGAGGTCCTTACGCCCGGAACAGAGGTAGACTTCCTCATCCAGGTGCAGTCGGGAGGCGAAACCAATCCGGAGACCGCAGCAATCCATTGCCTTGGCCGTGTTGTACGGGCCTATCAGGACGGCGATCAGGCTCATGCCGCCGCCGTCATTGACGAATATAGGTTTCAGAATGAAGAGAATGGCACGAACGAAGAATGACTGACTCGAATAGTAAGCACTCTCTTGAACTAGTTTCCCCCCAGGCTCAACTCGAAAGCTCCATGCCGGCGCGGAGCGCACAATCTGTCCGCGTCGTCATCGCTGACTCGCAGTCCATCTACCGCGTCGGCATGCAGAAGATCTTCTCCGCCGAGCAAGATCTCCACATCGTCGCCCAGGTGGATAAGCTCGATACACTCCGGACCCTGAGCCTCGACCCGCCCGCTGACGTTCTCATCCTCGAAGGCAATCTCCTCATCGGCACAACAGACGCAATTCCCGAAATCGTCGGCCTCTTCCCGGAGATCAAAATCATCGTCCAGACCGCCAACTCCGACGAAAACCACACCGTCGAGCTCTACCGTAAAGGCGTGCGCGGCATCATCCCGCGCTCCATTTCGCCCGAGCTCCTCATCCGCTGCGTCCGCAAAATCGCTGTTGGCGAAACCTGGATCGACAACCAGTCCGTCAACTGGGTCATTGAGGCATATCGCGCCCAGGCCGTCGCGCTCACTGATCCGCGCCTCCAGCCGCGCCTCTCCGCCAAAGAGCTCTCCATCATTGCCCTCATCACCCAGGGCAAGCGTAATAAGGAGATCGCCTTCCAACTCGGCACCACCGAGCAGGTCATCAAGAACTACCTGCGCAAGATTTACGAGAAACTCGGCGTCTCCGACCGCCTTGAGCTGGCTCTCTACTGCCTCCACCACCAGCTCGACAAAAAGGCCAGGGAAGCTGCTAAGCCCGCCGCTGAAGCCTGACATCGCGCACCCTGCCGCACGCTTTGTCCGGCTCCAGCAGTCCGGGCAGCTTCGTTGCTCTCCACCTGCCAGAGCATCGACTTGCTCTCTACCCCTGCAAGCACCTTGCCATCGCCAAAGCCCTTCTTCCCTCTCTAAACTCAACAAAATCCGCCACTGCGCCATAGCCCCACTGTCCGTTTTCGAAAACCCCTGTCCGCTACCGAACACTTCATCGCCTCGTCATCCTGACCAGCTATCGGCCATTGGCCATTGCCTATTGGCTACTGGCTGTCGGCTATTGGCTGTTGCCTATTGGCTACCCGCTGTTGCGTGTTGGCCATTGGCTACTGGCTACCGGCTATTGGCTGTTGCCTGTCGGCTACTGGCTATCGGCTATCGGCTATTGGCTGTACTCTGGTACGCATGAAATTCTCCCGCCGCTCTGTCCTCGCAATGCTTGCCGCCGCTGGCCCCGGACTCTGGGCCAAATCCAGCCCCGCGCTCGCCGCCCAAAACCAGACCCAGTCCGCGCAGCTCCCGCCCGAGACTCCCGCCGACTACCAGCATCCCGCCGGATCCGAAATCCCTCCCGGCCCCTTCAAGGGCACGCGCGAATCCCTCAAGCAATACGAGGTACCCGACTGGTTCCGTGACGCCAAGTTCGGCATGTGGGCGCACTGGGGCCCGCAGTCCGCCATCGAAGACGGCGACTGGTACGCCCGCAACATGTACATCCAGGGCTCCGACCAGTACAACTACCACATCCAGAAGTACGGCCCGCAGTCCAAGTTCGGATACAAGGACACCATCCCCGCATGGAAGGCGCAGGACTTCGACCCTGCCGCGCTCATCAAGCTCTACAAGGCCGCCGGAGCCAAATACTTCATGTCCATGGCCGTCCACCACGACAACTTCGACCTCTGGAACTCCCGTTACCAGCGCTGGAACGCCTACAACATGGGCCCCCACAAAGACATCGTCCTCGCCTGGCGAGACGCCGTCCGCGCCGTCGATCTTCCCTTCGGCGTCTCCGAGCACCTATGGATCACCTATAAGTGGTTCTCTGTCTCCCACGGCTCCGACTCCACCGGCCCCTACGCCGGAGTCCCCTACGACGGTGCCGACCCCGCCAACCAGGGCCTCTACGTCGCCTCCGACCAGATCTGGTCCTCCGACCTCGACTGGACCGAGAACGGCATCCCCACCTGGTGGCGTCAGCACTGGTTCGAGCGCATCAAGGACCTCGTCGACCACGCCCAGCCCGACTTCCTCTACTCCGACGGCCAGCTCCCCTTCGAGTACTACGGATACAATCTCGTCGCCCACCTCTATAACGTCAGCGCCGCCCGCCACGCAGGCAAAACCCAGGCCGTCTACTTCTCCAAGCGCTTCCAGGACGGCGAGTCCGGCATCTGCGTCAACGACCACGAGCGCTCCATCATCGACACCATCGCCCCGCGCCCCTGGCAAACCGACACCTGCATCGGACAGTGGCACTACAAGCTCGGCCAGAAATACAAAACGCCGAAAGAAGTCATCGACATGCTCGCCGACATCGTCCCCCGCAACGGCAACCTCATGCTCAACGTCCCGCTGCCCGCCAGCGGACACCCCGACCCTGAAGAGCTCGCCATCGTCGCCGCCATTACTGAGTGGATGCAGGCCAACGGCGAGGCCATCTTCTCGACGCGCCCTTGGAAAATCGCCGCCGAAGGTCCGCCCGCCATCGCCAATGCCGCCGAAGCCAACGCCGGATTCAACGAGTCCGCACGCCGCGCCCTCACAGCCGAGGACATACGCTTCACCACCAAAGGAACGACCCTCTACGCCCTCGTCATGGGCTGGCCCAAATACAAATTCACCATCAAGTCGCTCGCGCAGAACACGGCCTTGCGCGTCGGCAAAATCGAGAATGTTGAGCTGGTCGCCAACAACCGCAAACTCACCTTCGAACAAACCACCGACGGACTCACCATCTACCTCCCCGACACCGCACCCTCAAAATACGGAAACACCTTCCGCATCACGGGCGCCATCTAGGAGGTCTTCATCTGCTTCTCCTTAAGA
>JASHUR010000001.1 GCA_030039895.1 Acidobacteriaceae bacterium
TGCAGGCCGGGCGTGGGTGAAGTGGGCGTGAAACTGAGGACATAGTAGTTCGGCACGTCGTTTGAGACGCCGATGAGCGCGCGCTGGAGAGTCGAAGCGTTGTGGAAGTGGAAGAACTCTCCTCCGGTGAGGCGCGCGATAGACTCGGCGGTGTTGGTGCGCAGGGCGCTGTGCGCGGCGAGAAAAGCCATAGTTGCAAAACGGATGGGTGGAGCGAGGTCGCTGATGCAGTCGAGCACCTGTCTGCTGTAATGGCCCTTGTATTCGGCGTCGGCTCCCTGACTGCTGAAGCAGCCGTGCGCGGGACCGGGCTCGTCGGGGCGGCTGAACTTTGAAGCCTCATGCGCGACGGCCGATGTGGTGCTGGAAAACGCAAACGAATAAATTGCAGTGTTGGTGTTGCTGATGAGGCGCAGGGCGTTATTCAGCGTGGTGTTGCTGCCCTGATCGACGGTTTCGCTTAGGAGCAGGATAGCGCGGCGGTATTGCGCAGGTTCAGCGCGGAGCAGGGTGACGGCGAAGACGATGGCGTCGAGGATGGAGGCGCCGTTGTCGCCGCGGCGGAGATTGGCGAGCTGCTGCGCGACATCGTCAGCGGACGGGGTGAAGCGCTGGATGAGGCGCGGTGTGCTGTCAAAGGCGATGAGAGCGACGCGGTGCGGGACGTCGCCGATGATGGCGTCGAGGATGGGCCCGAGTTGCTGGTAGTCCTCGAGGTGTCGGGCGCCGGCGCCTCCGGTTTCGACGACGACGGCGAGGGCGAGCGGACGGGAGTCGGTGTCGGGTACGAGGGAGATATGTTGCGGGACGCCGTCGTCGGTGAGCTTGAAGTCGGCGGCGGTGAGGGCAAAGACGACCTGGCCGGACTTGGTGGTGACCAGCGCGGGGACTTCAACGAGGTTGGATCGGACGGTGAGAGTTGGTGGTGTTTGTTGGCCCGTGTTTTTTTGTGGCATTGCGCCTTGCTGCGCAGGAACGGGGTCCTGTTGTGCGGACGCGACGACGGAAATGCAGAGCAGCAGAGCGAGCGTGCCAGTGACCGTAACAGCGAGCGTAATAGGGACGCGCATGAAGTTGACTCATTGTAAAAGGGATGTGGTGCCGGGCGTTTTCTCCTTGACAGCTTAGGAGTGCCGAGTTAATCTCCTAATCAGCTTAGGGGGACGAATGGCTGACCAGGCCCAACTGCTTCCGGGGACGCTCGATCTTCTGATTCTGAAGGCTGCTTCACTCGGTCCCTTGCATGGCTACGGGATTTTGCTGCGCATCGGGCAAATCTCCGATCAGGCACTGCTGATCGAGCAGGGCGCGCTTTACCCGGCGCTGTTCCGGCTGGTGCGCCAGGGACTGTTGAAGGCGAGCTGGGGGGTTTCAGAAAACAATCGCCGGGCCAAGTATTATGAGCTCACAGCAGCGGGGCGCAAGCGTTTTCGCGAAGAGACGGAAGGGTGGAACCGCCTGGCGACGGCCATGGCTTCTGCCCTGGCAGCCGAACCGGAGGAAATATGAAACTCCTGGGGTGGTTTCGTTCTGTACTCGCGAAGTTGTTTCATGCTCCTGAAATTGCAGATGAGACAGATGAGGAGCTGCGCTCGCACATCGCGCTGCGTGCGGATGATCTGGAGCGGACGGGGCTGGACCGCGCGGAAGCTGAGCGCCGCGCGCGGATTGAGTTCGGCGGATATGGACGGTTCAAAGAGGAGTGCCACGAGGCGTTGGGCGGAAATTTCCTCGAGACCTTTCTGAGCGATTTGCGGTTCAGCGTGCGGGTGCTGCGCAAATCGCCCGGATTTACCGTTACTGCTGTTTTGACGCTGGCGCTGGCGATTGGTGCGAACGCAGTGGTGTTCAGCGTGATGGATGCGCTGATTCTGCACCCGCAGTATGCGCCAAGCGCGGACACTCTCTACGGACTGCAGCATGGCAGCGATAACGGGTTCCAGTCGTATCCGGATTACGTGGATTTGCGCGACCGCAACCGCAGCTTTGATGGTCTGGCAGCTTTTACCGTCACGGAGGCGGGACTGGATTCGGGCGGGAACCCGTCGTCTGCATGGGTGTATGAGGCAAGCGGCAACTACTTCGACGTATTACGGATCCGGCCGTATCTAGGGCGCGTGTTTCACGGCTCCGATGAACATGGCCCGAACAGCGCGCCGTATATCGTGCTGACCTACGGGTACTGGCACAGCCATTTCCATGGTGATCGCAGTGTGGTCGGCCGGGTTGTTCAAGTGAACAGACATCCCTTTACCATCCTCGGAGTAACGCCGCCGGACTTTCACGGGACCCTGTTGTTCTTCAACCCCGACTTCTTTGTGCCGATTGTGAACCACGGACAGCTGGACGCGGAATATGACCTGAACACGCGCGGGGTTCACTGGATTTTTGAATCGCTGGGACATTTGAAGCCAGGAGTGACTCCGGCGCAAGCGACTGCCGATCTCGACACCATTGGCGCATATCTGAAAAAGGCGTATCCCAAAGAGGAAGGCAATGTAACCTACACCCTGGCGCGCCCAACCCTTTACGGCGATTATCTGGGGCGTCCAGTCGAGGCATTTCTTGCGGGACTGATGCTTCTGGCAGTGCTGATTCTGCTGGCGTCGTGCGCCAACCTGGGCAGCCTGTTTGCGGCGCGCGCCGCGGACCGTTCCCGGGAAGTTGCTCTGCGGCTGGCGCTGGGATCGAGCCGGAGGCGGATTCTGCGAGGGCTGTTTACAGAAGCCGTGCTGATTTCACTGGCCGGAGGCGCCACGGGACTATTGGGGAGCGTGGTGCTGTTGCGCGGGCTGAGCACGTGGCGGCCCTTTCCGGAGGTCCCCATCCACGTGCCAGTAAATCCGGACGCAAATGTTTACCTGGTGGCGTTGCTTCTGACATTAGCGAGCGGGTTCCTGTTTGGCGCGGTCCCGGTGAGGCAGGTACTGCACACGAATCCGTATGAGGTGGTGAAGTCGGGTTCGGCGGGCAGGGCCGGACGACGGCTTACCCTTCGAGACCTGCTACTGGTGGCGCAAATTGCGATTTGTGCGGTGCTGGTTACATCTTCAATGGTGGCGGTGCGCGGACTGGTGCGTTCGCTGCGCGGCAATTACGGATTCGATCTGCGAAACATTTTGATAATGGACACTGATCTGAGCATGGCCGGCTACAGGGGCGATAATGTGGCCGCGATGCAGAAGCACATGATCGACGCGGTGGCGGCGATCCCAGGTGTGGAGCGAGTAGGACTGGCTGACAACGTTCCGCTGGGCAGCGGCACGAACGAGTCGATTGTGTTCACCGGCTCTGCGACCGACCTGCGGCCGTTACAAGCCGCCGCGAATGCCATACAGTACAAGGTCTCTCCGGGATACTTTCGCGCGGCAGGCACAGCGCTGCTGGCGGGCCGGAGCTTTACATGGCATGACGACAAAAATTCGCCGCGTGTAGCGGTCGTGAATGAGGAGTTCGCGCGGAAGATATTCGGCTCGGTAGCCAAGGCAGTCGGCGGCTATTACAAGATGCAGGATGGAACGCGCGTAGAAGTGGTGGGAGTGGCAGAAGACGGCAAGTACGAGAGTCTGACCGAGAGTCAGTGGCCGGCAATGTTTCTTCCCATCCTGCAATTGCCATCAAGCTCGACCTTTCTGGTAGTGCGCTCGAAGCGTGACCCGCAATCCCTCACGGCAGCGATTCGACGGGCCATGCGTGCCCTCGATCCGGCCCTACCCGTCATTATCCAGACGCGATATCAGCGAATGGACTTTGCACTCTTTGGTCCGCGCATCGCGACGGTGGCACTGGGCATCCTTGGCCTGCTGGCAGCTGTCCTGGCTATTACCGGCATATTTGGGATGGCGGCGTACCTGGTCAGCAGGCGGTTGCGCGAGCTGGGAATTCGCATGGCGCTAGGTGCGCAGCGCAAGGAAGTGTTGCAAGCTGCCCTGGGAAGGGCCTTTAAGCTGCTGGCCATCGGCTCGGTCGCGGGGCTGGTTCTGGGGCTTTTGGCTACGCGGGTGCTCGGCTACATTGTGTATCAGGCGACGCCGCGCGATCCGCTGGTGCTTGCCGGTGTTGTTCTGGTCATGCTGCTGCTCGGCCTGGTGGCGACGTGGATTCCAGCACAACGCGCGCTGTCAGTTGACCCCCTGATCCTGCTTCGCGAGGAATGAGCGGACACCGCAAGCTAATGCCGTGTCCGCCGCTTTCACGCTGAGAGTATTTAACCGCCAGCGAATTCTCTCGATCTACTCTATGCCGCGAACCACGCCGTGCAGGGGGTTCGTGCCGAAGTGCACAGAGGCCGGAGCCCCGAAAAGCACCGTAATGTTTGAGAAGGGGACACTTCCCTTCCCAGTTGCTCCAACGACTTGTATGGTGAGCACGGGAAGTGTTGAACCGAAGGGTGGCGGAAATACTCCGTTGGCGGTGATGGTGGCGGGGCCGGTCACCTGAAACCCATGAGGAATAAGGGTCACGGTGCCATTCACCAGGGTGATGTGGTGAGTGTGCGCATTGCGGTCCACAGGATTATTGAAGTCGCTGCCACCGCTTAAGAGAACGCCTTCATCGGAGCGTTCCATGTTGAGCGCGGCGGAGAAGTCGGCCTTTCCGGATTTGCCCTTCAACGTGAGTGACCATTGGCCACGCACCTCCCATGGGCCGCCGACCGGGGTTGCGGGAGTGTAATCGTTGATCGTGCCGTGGAAGGTCACCGGCACCGGAGTTTGCGCCCAGGCGCTAAAGCCTACCGCGAGGATCAAGAGCGCGAATATGGGTAATGTCAATCGAAAAGATCTGGTCTTCATTGCAGTTCACCGGATTTTGAGATTCACGCCATGAGGCGTGCCGAAATAATGCGGCGCGTTTAAGTCGGAGTCAAAGCGCAATGCGCGGCGCGGACGATTTTTCATCTTTTTACCGTTGAATACCGCGATTTGCCGTGCCTTGGGTCGGACCGGAGGGCTATAATTTTTCTCTCCGAAGAGGCTGAAAAGCCGCGAACCGCCAGGAGCACGCGATGGGTGAACGATCCCCAGACACGCTCCCATCCACGAAAGAGGCCGACGACCGGCTGGACTCGTGGAAGGAGATCGCCGCGTACCTGAACCGTGACGTAACCACGGTCCAGCGCTGGGAGAAGCGTGAGGGGATGCCTGTACACCGGCACCAGCATGACAGGATGGGGTCGGTCTTTGCCTCGAGGGTGGAGTTGGATGCATGGACCTGCAGCCGAAGTGCAAGGGCTGCAGAGGAAAATGGGAACTCCACTGACCCATCAGGCGCTTCCGGCTCGGCCTTAAGTCCAGAGAGTCTCACTCTTCCGAAGGGCAGGACTCGATGGAGGCTCATCCTTCTGCTTGCAGCGGCTGTAGGGGTTCTGATCGCGGGTGCAATTGTATGGCTGAACCGGAGGGATTTCTTCTGGCGGAACCCGATTGCAGACGCGCGATTTCAGACGGTGACAGATTTCGCTGGAGTTGAAGAGGCTGCGGCCATATCGCGGGACGGGCAGTTTGTGGCGTTTCTGTCAGACAGGGACGGGCCGATGGATGTGTGGGTCACCCAGGTGGGATCGGGCCAATTCCACAACCTGACTCATGGAAGCGTGCAGGAGCTCGTGAATCCGTCCATTCGCACACTGGGGTTTTCGCCTGACGGCTCTCTGGTGACGTTCTGGGTCCGCAAGCCGGGCGGCAAGAACGGGGTCGATATCAGCGTGTGGGCAGTTCCAACGCTGGGCGGGGAACCGAAACCATATCTGGAGGGCGCAGCAGAGTATGACTGGTCGCGTGACGGCTCGCGACTTGCTTATCACACACCTGGGCCCGGAGACCCGTTGTATGTCGCGAACGGCGGCCGGGGGCCGAATGACCGGCGTATCTTTACGGCGCCCGCGGGCGAGCACTCTCACTTCCCGCTGTGGTCGCCCGATGGCGCATACGTCTACGTTGTTAAGGGCTCGCTGCCGGACAAGCTGGACATCTGGCGAATACCTTCGTCAGGGGGAACTCCGGAGCGGATTACGTCACACAATACGCGGGTCATTTATCCCGTTATGCTGAACGGACGCACGCTGATGTATCTTGCTAGCACAGCAAATGGGGCCGGGCCATGGCTATACAGCATGGACGTAGAACACCGGATCCCACACCGCCTGACCTTCGGGGTCGATCGATATACATCGCTGGCGGCAAGCGCAGATGGCCGCCGCCTTGTTCTGACGGCAGCTAGCTCGCAGGGAACCCTGTGGCGACTACGGCTTGGCGGCTCAACCACGGGACCATCGGATGCAACGCCAACTCCGCTGATGGCTGGTCAGGGCTTTTCTCCGCGGCTATGCGGGAATTCCGT
>JASHUR010000099.1 GCA_030039895.1 Acidobacteriaceae bacterium
TTATCGACCTCTCCTACGCGCTGGAGGGTGAGCCCGGGGTCCTGGTTGACGCTCCCTGGATCAACGAAAGCGAGCGGAGCGGGGCAAAGCTGAGTCTCAGCACGCGGGCGGTGGTTCCGGCGCATCCAGTGTCAGTGGCGCTGGCCCTCATGCTGGCCCGCTTGCAGGAACTGGGCAGAGTAAAAAGTGCGTCCGCAACCGTCCTTGAACCGGCGTCAGAGTACGGCAACGCTGCGCTGGATGAGTTGCACCACCAGACTGTGGGCCTGCTGAATTTTCAGCCGCCACCCAAGGCGATCTATGACACACAGGTGGCCTTCAACGTTACGCCGGTTTTTGGCGCAGAGGCCAAGGCCGATCTGCACGGGAGCGAGGCGCGCATCCGGCGGCACTATGCACTGCTGGCCGGCGCCGCGTTGCCCAGGGTGAGTGTGCAGCTCCTGCATGCGCCCGCCTTTCACGGTCATGGAATCTCGTTGGCCGTCGAGTTCGAGAAGTCTTTTGCTCTCGAGCATGTGGAGGCTGCGCTGAGCGGCGAGCATGTTGACGTGGTAATGGGCGATGCCGACGCCGATGTGCCGAGCAACCTCAACACTGTGGGGCAAAGCGACGTGATGGCCCGTGTTCGGGCCGCCGAAGAAGGCCCGCTGGAGACCAACCGGTTCTGGATTTGGGCATCCATCGATAACCTCAAGTTCAGCGCACTGAACGCCGTTGCCGCGGCGCTGGATCTGCGCAAGATGCGGCCACACGGCAAGGTGCAGTAACCTCCCACGTGACAAATGGAAAGCCCCGGTTTGCGGCCGGGGCTTTTGGTTTTCGTGAGGGACTGTCGTTACTTCTTGTACGGAGGCGTGAAGAGCGCCAGCCGTACGTGCCAGATGACGGACTGGTCCGGCTTCAGCGTGACCATGCCCGTGTTCATGCCGTGCCACTCTTTGCCGAATGGATCGCTGAAGTTGAATTGCTCTTCAATGGCCGCAAATTTTGCGGTCGGCGGCGAGTATACCTGGACGGTCCTGATCTCGGGCGACATTCCTTCAACCTGAACGCCGTAATCATCTGCCGGATCGGTGAAGCGAACATCAACCACGCCGTCGGTGCGCTTTAAATTCGACCAGTTGTCGTCGTAGTAGTTGTCATCGAGTGCTGCTCCGTCTGGCGCGTTAAAGTCAAACCGGGTTCCTTTCACAGGTACAATTTTCCCGGTAGGGAAGTCTTCGTCGTAATTGTTGACCACCGCCATTTGCGTCGCTGGTACATGCAGACGGGCCTGCGCATGCTCTCCGCTTGGGATGTTGAAATACGGATGCCAGCCGATGGCAATGGGCTCGTCTTCCTTACCGACGTTCAACGCCCTGATCTGCGCATCAAAATTGCTGCCGGTAAGGGAGAGCGTGAATTCAAGGTCGGTGCTTGAAAGCCAGTGACCGCCAAAGTCGCCGGCATGAATGGTCGCGGTCAGCATCTGGCCGCCGGGGATGGGTACTACCTTCACATCCTCGGCTTTGGAATCGAGAATCAGGCCATGCATGGCCACCGGCCGATCGGTCGGCTTTTTCCCCGGCCAGTTTGCCGGCACAGTTACTTTCTTCCCATGCCAGTCAAAGGAGACGGTCTTGCGGTCAGGTGAAAGCGTGCCCAGAATGCGGTTGGGATACGGTACAAGAAATGCCCCGCCAAAACTAAAGCTGGCATTGCCGTACTCATCGCCAGGGCCGCCATTCAGCTTGTCCGCAGCCTCAGCAAGCGAGGGTGAAGCCAGCACCTTAACGACGCCTTTGCCGGGAACGTAGGCGGTGATCGCGATGACGTTCATGCCGCGTCCGGGCAGGATAGTGGCAGAGAGGAACTCCGGTTCTGTGCCGCTCGGGCTCGCGGTGCTCTTGAGTTCGACTATGTTCTCTCCGCCGATCTGAGTGGGGGTAGCGGCAGCAGGTTGAGCGGCCGGAGCAGGTGTTGAAGGAGATTGTTTGCAACCGGCGACTGAAAGCAGCACCGCTGCGACCAGCACAAGAGTGAACTGCGGGCGTGAAGACATGATCATCAACCTCTTATGATTTTTATTTCTTCAAACATTCCGGGAAAAACCGGACGGCCTTCGCGCAAAATCAAAGGCGAGCCAATTTTACGACGAACGATGATTCCGCGCCTGCCTATGAGTGTCTTCTTCCTCTATAAAATCATTTAGATGCAAATGAAATCCCAAAAGGGTGTCGGAGAGCTGGCTGCGATCAATGCCCGCATCATTGCCTGTGAGAAGTGCCCGCGGCTGCGCGAGCATTCCATGCACGTTGCCGAGGTAAAGCGGCGCGCATATCGCGACTTTGAGTACTGGGGACGGCCGGTGCCGTCCTTCGGCGACCCCAATGCATCCGTGCTTATCGTGGGTCTGGCTCCCGGCGCTCATGGATCCAACCGGACCGGACGCCCGTTTACCGGCGATGGCTCAGGAAACTTTCTGTATCCGGTACTGTACAAGACCGGCTTTGCCTCTCAACCGGAATCAACCAGGCGCGATGACGGATTGACTTTGCGCAATCTTTGGATCACCGCCGTTGTGCGCTGCGCTCCGCCCGGAAACAAACCACAGCCGGACGAGATGGCAAACTGCGCGCCGTACCTCGATGAAGAAGTAGCCGCGCTTAAGCAGCTTCGCGTGGTGGTATGCCTCGGCAAGATCGCCTTCGACGGATTCGCCCGGCATCTTGTGCGCACAGGCCGCATCCTCTCAACCAGAGGGTTGGAGTTCTCGCACGGTGCTGAATTTAAGTTTCCGAATGGCCTGACGCTGCTGGCCAGCTATCATCCATCCCTGCAGAACACGAATACCGGCAAGCTCACAGAGAAGATGTTTCTCGACATTTTCCTGAGGGCGCGCAAACTGGCGCGGCTGTGATGGAGCCGTCATGGCATCCTCCCAACCCTATGCGTGCATCCACCTTCAAGATTCTGTCTGGCGCCGCGAGGAAAGAATTATGGTCGTGCTGGTCATCGTCCTCTTCCTGCTTCTGATTGGGTCCGTTCCTGCCTGGCCATACAGCCGCGAATGGGGATACCTCCCAGGCAGTGGAATCGGCCTGATCCTGTTGCTTCTGATCGTCCTCTTGCTGACGCACATTGTTTAGGGGTGCGATGCGAAGCGAATGCAGTGAGCATTGGAGCGGGAGACGGGGATCGAACCCGCAACCAACGGCTTGGGAAGCCGCTACTCTACCATTGAGCTACTCCCGCTCGACATTCTGAGTGTACCAAAAGCAATGCCGGAGATCGGATGCGTCTCCGGCATTGGGCCGTTGCAGGAGGAAGGGAACAGTTGCGCGCAGATTGACTAATCTCCGAAGGCTGCAGCTGGGGACGGAGTGAAGCTCTTGCCGGCTGGATTGGCGATGTACCTGCCCGCGGTGTCCTCCAGACGGAACTTCCCGATGTGTTCTTCAAGTCGCTTCGCGCCTTGCCCGACGGACTCGACAATCGCGTTTGTGGCCGGAATCGACGCAGCCGATTCTTCTCCAAGCTGGTTGATGGCATCCACGCTCTCGCTCGACTGACGCGCCGCCTCCGCCTGCTGCATCGAGGCCGTGGCAATCTGTGCGATCATCGAATCCACCTGTTCAGACATTTGGATGATGCGGCCCAGCGCCTCGCCCGCCCGGTGGTTGATCTCAACGCCTTCGTTCACAGTGACAGTTCCGGCATCCATTGCCTCAACCGCATCGCGTGTGTGCACCTGAATGCCCTGAATCATCTGAGCAATCTCGCTGGTGGCATCGCGCGTGGACTCTGCCAGCCTGCGGACCTCGCCCGCAACTACGGCGAAGCCGCGGCCCTGCTCGCCCGCGCGTGCCGCCTCAATGGCGGCGTTCAGCGCCAGCAGGTTGGTCTTTTGCGCGATCTCTTCAATCACATTCACAATGCGGATGATCTGCTCGCTCTCGCGGCCAAGACGCTGCACTGTGGCCGCAGTGTTGCGCACCGACTCGGCAATGGAGTTCATGCCCGCCAGCATCTGTTCCACAATCGAGCCGCCCTCACGCGCTGTGGTCGCTGCCTGACGGGAACTGGCCGCGGCGCTCTGCGCATGGCGCGAAACCTCGGCGATGGAGATGGACATCTCCTGCATTGCCGCGGCTGCTTGCTGCGTCTGCAGGCTCTGCTCCTTGGTGCGCCGGAACGACTCGTTGGCTGAGCGGCTCAGTTTGGCTGAATCATCGCTCACCATCGCCGCAATCTCCATCATGGTGCGGATAATGTGGCGCAGGTTCTCCTGCATCTGGTTGATGGAAACCGAAAGCTGCGTGACCTCGTCGTTGGAGTCCATGTGCAGCGGCTCGCCGGTAAGGTCACCGGATGCGATGAGGCGCGCTCGTTCCATGACCAGGCTAATCGAGCGCACAATACGCCGCATGGTCATCTCGGCGAGCAGCATCCCAATCAGCCCGCCGATGAGAATCGCCAGCCAAAGGAACAGCGCCTCCACATGGTTGATCTCGACGACATGTTGGAGGTCCTGGCTCGTGGCCTCTCCAAAAGCATTCACGATTGCCGTTACGTTCGAGGTGAATTGATCGGTCTGCTGCGCTAACGGGCCCTGAAGCAGATTAAAAGCCTTGGCCGTAGCATCATTCCCCTGGCCAATGGCGAGCATCTGCACCTGCTTCTGGTTCTGCTCGATCTGGGCGTACTGGTCGAGCAGAGTTGTCATCTTTTCCGGCCCCAAAATGCTGTTGTAAGTGGGCCGCAATTGATCAATCCGGTCGAGCACCTGCTTGGCGACCGCGCGATAAGAGTCGATCTCAGAGCTGTAACGCTGCGCCATCGCCGGGTCCGAGCCAAAAAGGACATAGGACTTAAGCGAAGAGGACTCTCCCAACTCCGTGACACGTAAGTCGCGCACAGCGTTGAGTGCCGGAATCTGCTCGGCTTCAAGCCGCAGGGAGAGGTCGCTGACCTGCCGCATCTTGAGATATGCGGCAAGCGAGCCGAGGAATACAAATGCCAGCAGCACAATCGTGCTCAGGCGCAGTTTATTTGAGAGGCGCGGGTCGATCATGGCCATGGTGTCAATGTCCTCAGGGCTGCTGGGATGGGTTGCTCATTCAAACGCAGGGTTCCAGGGCAGGGTTAATCCGCTGCCTCAAAATCGATATTGATGTTTTCTGTAGACGAAGCAGCTTCCGGAGCAAACTTCCACCGTCTGATTGCATCTTCGGCAGCGGGCACCAGCATTTTGTTGCCGCTGACAGCTTTTGCCTGGGTCACTTCTCCATTCGGAGCAACCGTCGCCTGAACGCGCACTACGCCTCCGATATGCATCATCTTGGCAATCTGCGGATAAATGGGCGCAACGCGGCGCACCACTTTGCGGTCGGAGGCGCATGCCGGCAGCGCGGCGCAGGCGAGCAGCACAAGAGTGATCATCGTGGCAGATGTCTTGCGAACAAGAGAGGAGTTCATCATCATACCTCAAGGCGGAAATCCGCTGTTTAAGGTATCTATCGGCGCTTTTTGAATCAGCTTGAGGTGTTGTGCGAATCGGGGGCGCAGCAGATACGGATCAGCGGCTCGAACCCTGAATGCCGGCGAAGGTCATATCGCGAAGGTGGCTGCCGGTTTTGCGGCACCAGTCCTCGAAAAGACGCCCATAGCTGAGAGTCATAAGCGCCGATGCTTCCAGGCCAAGCTTCTCTGAAATCGCATCGATCCACTCCTCCGGACCTTCAAGCTCGGCAAAGGCCCCAATGGGTGTCTCATCCACCACGCAATGTCCGGTCGCGTCCGCGTATTCGGCCCGCCACTTCTCATAAACAAACACCGGCTCGTATCCCAATCGGATGAAGACCTGACCCAGCGCCTCGCCGTCCGCGACCTCCGTCTCGGTCTCAATGCGGTGCTTGTGGCGCGCATCGGGGTCGTGGTCAGGAGGCAGGCACTTGTGAGTCAGCACCCAGCGCTCTCCATACTTTCGAATACGCAGAATCGACTGGATGGCGCGCAGCTTGCGGTCGGGAGTGTCATAGAGCGTATTGCGCTCAAAGGTGCGGAGTGTGACCGCGTGAAAGCCAAGCGCGCGCAAACGGCCCGCAAGTTCACCCACATCCGGGACCCGAAACTTCGCCTCGATCTCGACTGCATTCATAAAGCAAGTATAAGGGCCTCGGCGCGTGGGCGATAATAAGGAGTTGCGGATCTCCTGAATCGTGATGCATACCCTGCGACTGCATATTGATGCGAACAACCTAAGCTCCTCCGCCGGCCGTGCCGCAATCGAGCAGGCGGCGGCGGTCTTAAGACGAGGCGGCACGGTCGCATTTCCTACCGAAACCGTCTATGGGCTCGGCGCAAATGCCCTCGACGCCACCGCAGTCGCAAAGATCTTCGTGGCCAAGCAGCGGCCCGGCTGGGACCCCTTGATCGTGCACCTGGCCGACCGCGCTGCGCTGCCGGCAATCACACAGGCTGTGTCCCCAAATGCGTCCCGCCTGATGGACGCTTTTTGGCCCGGCCCGCTCACCCTGCTTCTGCCCCGCAGCGATGCCGTTCCCAGAACGGTTACGGCGGGACGGCCGCTGGTTGGCGTGCGAATCCCGCGCCATCCTATCGCGCACGCGCTGCTGCAGGCCGCGGGAGTCCCAGTGGCTGCACCCAGCGCAAACCTCTTCGGGCGCACCAGCCCAACGCTGGCCGCCCATGTGGCGGAAGATCTCGAAGGCCGAATCGACGTGATCATTGACTCCGGCGAGACAACCCATGGACTGGAGTCCACCGTCGTTGACCCAAACGCTGATCCACCCGTCGTCTACCGGCCCGGGGTCATCACGCTGGATCAAGTTCGCGCCGTGTGCCCGGGTGCGGTTCTCTATGGTGAGAAAGTCCCAAGTGCCGTCACTGGCCCGGAATCACTGCCTTCTCCCGGAGTTGGCATTCGACATTACGCGCCTCATGCGCGCCTGGTTCTGATTGACACCGGGCCGGACCAGACAATACGCTTTGCCTCCGAGGTGCGCGCCGCCGAGGAGTCCGGCCAAAAAACCGGGCTCATGCTTCCTGAAGCATTCGAGTACCACGACGCCGGTTCGGCGCTTGTCTATCGCTGGGGAACGTGGACGAACGAAGAGGAGCTGGCGCAGAAGCTTTTCGCCGGGCTGCGCTGGCTGGATGCTCAAGGAGCTATGCTGATCGTGTGTCCGCTGCCGGAAGCGAAGGGAATTGGTGTCGCCATGCGCGACCGGTTACAGAAGGCGGCGCGCAGATAAATCGACGCATCGCGGCAACGGCGCAGGTGTCTACAGATGAGGCTCTGAAGCCTTGTAGATGTATTTGATGGCCGATTTGAAAATCAGCATGCGCTGAGCGCCCCTTACCTTGATTGAGTTACGGTCGTACCACTCAATGCAGCCTTCAATCTGCTCGCCGTCTTCAAGCACGATCATCATGGGCGTCTGCGTCTGCACTTGCTTCTGGAAGTAGAAGGCCTCCGCATGGGTGCTCTCCTGGGCAGCGGCGTGCGCGGCCATACTCTGGTGGGCAAGGATAGGTGGCTCCTCGCGCATGCTGAAGCCGCGATTGCGCGCCGAGAGCGCCGGACGGACGAGTTTGCGCGGCCCTGTGACGGGCAGGCTCGTGCTCACGTGCGCGCCGTTAAGCGCGGACGGTACAGGTTGCAATGTTGCCGGGACGTTCCTGGAGGGTGTCTCGGAGCGATAACCAGGCAGGCCCGTAACCGGGATCTGAGAAGGATTAGCCATAAATGACGAAATATTGCTGAACACTATAGATGCAGCACCACGCGGATACTGCTGCCTGTGTCGTATTTCTTTTGGGGATAGAAGTTCTGGTGGTTATATTAGTCGAGACCGGGTGTAAGAGCTAGAAAATTATGCGCGAATGAGCCCGGTCGCATAAGCGTCGAGGGACAAGGAGCGGAGCAGATTGCGCCGCATCCCCGATTCCACCTGAAATAGGCCCTGCTCAGCCCCCTCGATCCAGTCAATCGTGACCTGCTGCGCGATAGCGGCCAATTCCTTCTCAAGGTCAATGTTTCGGATAAGCTGCGATACCCCCGACTGCAGCAGCAGGAGGTCTTCAAGCAGGCTGCTTAGCGTCCGAAGCAGGCTCGCCGTCTTTTGCTGGCCGTCGGCTCCGGCGCGGTAGGTCTCCGTCATGCGGAAGAGCGCTGAAAAGTCAGGCTCCCGTATCGCCGTGCGCAGGATAATCAGCGCGTCGGTGCGACTCGCCAGATACCCCTCCAAGTCAAAACCAATGGCCTGCCCTGCAGCCCCCTGCGCCAGCTGCGCAACCAGCGCACGTTGCTCAGGACGCAGGTCGGCGCGCCGCGCGGCCAGCACCGCCTCAATCTGCTCCAACGGCAACATACCCAAACGCACAATGGCCGCCCGCGAGCGGATCGTCGGCAGCAGGTCGCCCGGATTCTCGGCAAGAATGAAGATGCTGGCATACTCAGGTGGCTCCTCCAGCACTTTAAGCAGCGAATTCGCCGCCTCTTTCATGAACGCCGAACTGGTAAAGATGTACACTGCGCGCCGCGCTTCAGCGGGTACGCGGTAGATCTCCCGAATAACCGTGCGCACCTGGCCGACTTTGATGAGCAGTTGAGGCGGATCAGGCGGAATCACAAGCATGTCCGGGTGCGTCTGGATGAGGATGCGCGTCTCTTTCTTATCGACTTCACGCAGTTCCTCGCGTGCCGCCACGGCTTCGTCAAAGCGTGCATCAAGGTCGGCAGACTCGCCCATGCGCATGCAGTTGGAGCACACGCCGCACGGGTCGGGCAGGCCGTCTGTCTGTTGAAGGTTCAGGCAGTTCAGCGTCTGGGCCAGCTTCACGGCAAGCGTGTACTTGCCCGCGCCGCGCGGGCCGCTCAGGATAAGCGCGTGTGGAAACCGCCCGGCCGCGATGGCTTCGCGGAGATGCCGGACCGTTGGCTCATTGCCGAGGAAGTCACGGAAGCTCACGAATTCAGACTAACAGGCGCGCAGTAGGGCCCATAGCACGCTTGGTGCATGTCTTGCACCAGGCGTCGCGTTATTTGGGGCGCTGAAGGCGCGTGTGCCTTGACGGCCAGCCCCGGACATCGCGCCCGCATCTGCGCAACCGCGGTGTCCGGCTCGGCTCTTAGCGTCCCAGCCCGGCAGCCAGCGTCTTCACCATGGTGCCGTTCTCATCATCGTCTTTTACGGCCCATACAAACGCTCCGCCCAGACCGCCCGGTACACGGAAATCGATGTACACCGATTTCAGCAATGCCGTCGTCGGATCGTCATAGGTGTAGAAAGTCTGCGTCGTTGGGTTGTACAGTGATACCGCGATTCGGCTCAGGTCAAAGTATTTCTGGTATCCATTCGCGGTCAGTGTCGCAAGCGTGGAGTAGGTAAGAGTTCCCGGCGTCAGCAGCGTGTCGCATCCCGGAGTATTCCCGCTCAGATCCGTGCACACCGCAGTCCCGTTCGCCAGCAGAACCGCCGAGGGCCCCGTCGAAGACTGGTACAGACCATGGTTGACGTTAGGAACGCCAGACCAGCCCGCACCATACAGCGGCACGCCCATCACGTATTTCAGCGGAGGCACGCCAGCCTTCAGATAGGCTGCAACCGTGTCATCGATATCCAGCTGCTGCCCGTAATCCGGATCCTGCCGTGAGTCGAACAGTGGCGACGCGTCATTTGTAACCGTGTCCCAGCTTCCAGCATAGTTGTAGCCATCGACCGTAATGAAATCCACCAGCTTCGCCGCGTTCTTCAGATCAATGTTCGTGTAATTCTGCGCTCCTGCCGGGCCGTCAAAGCTCAGAAGGTACTTCTTTCCGGTCTGCGCGCTTAGTGCGTCAAGCTGCTTCCGGAACTCCTGCAGCAGCAGCGTGAAGTTCTGCTTGTCCGTCGCAGCAGGGAACTCCCAGTCAATGTGGAGCCCATCGAACAGTCCCGGAGCGGTAATGTTGCCGTTCCAGTCGCTGCCCACATTGCCCACGATGAACATGTTGATGCACGCAGAAACCAGTGCCTGCCTTCCAGCCTCAGTGCTCGCTGCCGTCGAAAACGCCTGCGCCTCAGCTGCGCTCGCACCGCCCAGCGAGATCAGCGTCTTCAATTGCGGATGAAGCTGCTTCAGCTTCAGGATCTCGGCAAAGTTTCCGTAAAGAGGCCAAGTGTCAGCAATCCCGCCTACGGGAGGAAGGTTGTTGTCTTCAAAATCAGCCCACGGATCGGCGATCACGCAAGTGTCTGTTGATGGATCCGACGCACTCGCCGACACATCGGCGAACGCATAAATCAGGTGAGACAGCTTCGCCGCTGACCCGTTGCTCTCAAGGTTAGCGAGGTTGTAGTTCGCGTAGTAGATGCTCCATTCTTCAAAGAATCCGGCCAAAATCTTGCCTTGGCTGTTATTGGTTTGGGCGAATGCGGAGACGCCGCAAAACATCAATGCGGCTGTGCCCGCACACAAGACGGCCAACGCGCGGAACAGCATTCGATACGTCATGGGTAGAGGCCTCGTCAGGTGGGTTGGACTGCAGCGCCAAGCAGTATAGACCTCTACACAACTGACTGTCAGCAGCGACTTTTCCACAGAAACGAGCCGCAAGCAGGCCCTAAATCCCAAGCCGCGCCCTTACCGCATCCACCACGCGCCGGTGCACCTCTTCAATTCCTTCATCACCCTCAATCATTACCACCCGCCCCGGCTCCCGCGCGGCAATCGCGCGGTACGTGTCATACACGCGCCGGTAAAACCGCTCGTCTTCGCTCTCAAAGCGGTTTTCATCCTGCCCGGTACGGGCATTTCGCGCATTCCGGTTCCGCGCCCGCTCAAGCGACCGCTCAAAATCCGGAAGCAGCAAAATAGTCAGGTCGGGCCATAGATTCTGGCACAGGTCCGCGTGCAGTTGCAGAACGATCTCGCTGCCCAACTGCCGTCCGCCTCCCTGGTAGGCCTCGGTTGAGTCCGTGTAGCGGTCGCACAGCACCACGTCGCCGCGCTCCAGTGCCGGCTCAATGATCTCCGCGATGCCTTGGGCGCGGTCAGAAAACATAAGGCCCAGCTCGGTACGCGGCGCAACATTCTCAGTACCGGAGTCGAGCAGCAGCGCCCGAATGCGGTCACCTATCCGTGTTCCGCCGGGCTGCCGCGTAATGGTCACGTGCTTCCCCTGCGCTTCAAGCCATTGCGCCAGCTTGCGCAGCTGCGTGGACTTGCCGGATCCGTCGAGCCCCTCAAACGTGACAAAAAAACCACGGGACATGCGCCGAGTGTATCAGGGCAGTGACCGAACGCGGGCCGTCCTTCCACCGCTTTTTGCTCGCCCTGCAAAGCCGCTAAATTCGCATCTCGGCAGCCCGAGAAGCATGTTTCCAAGTACACTGGGAATTCGCCTTGGAGGACGCATCTTTGAAAACTCGCTGGATGGCAGCACTGCTGGCATTGGCTTTTGTCGGGGCGGGATATGCGCAGAGCGCCGCGCCGATGCATTTAACGGTTGACTTGACGGATGCTCCACGCAAGATTCTGCACGCGCAGCTTACCATTCCCGCCACCCCGGGCCCGCTTACGCTGCTTTATCCCAAGTGGATCCCCGGCGAGCATGGTCCAACCGGCCCCATCAACAATCTAGCCGGCATCGTCATCACCGCTGATGGGCAGCAACTCGACTGGGTGCGAGATGACGTGAATATGTATGCCTTCCACGTCATTGTGCCGCCCGGGATCTCCGAGCTGCACGTAAAGCTCGACTTTCTCGCGACCGCCCCGGCATCGGGATTTTCTGCCGGTGCCTCCACCAGCGCCAATCTGGCGGTGCTCAGTTGGAATGAACTAGTGCTCTATCCGGCAGGCATATCTCCGGCAAAAATCAACGTGGTCCCTGCCATCAAGCTGCCCGCGGACTGGAAGTACGGCACAGCCCTCACCACAACCGGCCGGCACGACGGCGATATCGAGTTTGCAACTGTTCCGCTTAACATGCTGATTGACTCCCCAGTGCTTGCCGGGCGCTATTTCAAGGAGTTCCCGTTGGCTCCTGAAATCACGCCCAAGCACTACCTCGACATTGCAGCCGATGGCCCGGAGGATCTTGAAATCAAGCCGGAGGCCCTCGCTGCCTTCAGCAAGCTGGTGCGCGAAACAGGCGCGCTCTACAAATCCCGGCATTATTACAGCTACCACTTCCTGCTCACGCTCAGCGACCAGGTGGCGCACTTCGGGCTGGAGCACCACCAGTCCAGCGACGACCGCGTGGATGAAAGGACCCTGATTGACGACAACCTGTTTTATCTCTCCGCCGATCTGCTGCCGCACGAGTTCACGCACTCCTGGAATGGCAAATACCGGCGTCCCGCGGGACTGAACCACGCCGACTATAAGGACCCGATGATCGACAACCTGCTTTGGGTCTACGAGGGGCTCACGCAGTATCTTGGCGATGTGCTTGCCGCGCGCAGCGGAATCGAGACCGATGAACAGTACCGCTCGGCGCTGGCCGTCAGCGCGGCTACGCTCGATAATTGGCCCGGGCGCACCTGGCGCGACCTGCAGGATACTGCCACCGCTGCGCCGGTTCTCTACGAAGCCGATTCTCAGTGGAGCAACTGGCGGCGCTCCGTTGATTTTTACCCCGAAGGCGAGCTGATCTGGCTCGATGTTGACACAACCATCCGCCGCCTCACCCACGACAAAAAGAGTCTGAACGACTTCTGCGCCCGCTTCGAAGGATTGGGTGGAAACACGCCGCCCGAGGTTGTTCCTTACACTTTCGACGATGTGGTCGTAAATCTGAACGCCGTCGTCCCTTACGACTGGGCCGGCTTCCTGCGCGATCGGCTGACCTCAAAGTCTCCGCACGCTCCGCTCGAGGGCATCACCCAGGGCGGTTACAAGCTCGTCTACACAGACACGCCCGGCCTCTACACCAATGCGCTTGAAGCCGCGACCGGAGAGGCGCAGGCATGGTGGGCGTTGGGCATTAATGTATCGAGCGACGGTCACATTCAGGATGTACTGATGGGCTCACCCAGTGACAAGGCTGGCCTTGGCCCGGGCATGCAGATCATCGCCGTAGACGGGCGTCAATACAGCGCGCAACTGCTCGGCGATTCGATCCAGCAGGCCAAAGGCACAACCAAGCCCATCCAGATGATCATCTCGAACTCGGGCTACTACAAGGTCGTGAACCTCGACTACCACGACGGACTGCGCTTTCCGCACCTCGAACGCGTGGATAACAAGCCCGATTATCTGGATGAAATTCTGCAGCCGATGACGAAGTAATCCGTGCTACGCCGGGGTTTCCACGGTCTCTCCCGGTACGGGAAGCCCCTGCTGCAGCCCGCGCGCCGCGAGGTCGTTCCGAAGGTGCTCAATTGTAGAGAATTGAATTGCATGCAGGCCCACTTTTGCGGCCGCGGCTACGTTCTCAGGCTTGTCATCGAGGAACAACGTCTCCTGAGGCAGGACACCCAGTTCCTTGCAGGTATGCAGATAGATTTCCGGGTCCGGCTTGCCGATCCCCAGTTCGCACGACCAGGTGTGGTGGTGGAAGTGCGCCAGCCAGCCAAACTCCTGCCGCATGTATCCCAGGATGTCCCACACCATGTTGGACAGGATCGCCGTACGTAAGCCGGCATTCTGCAGCGCAATCACCCAGGCCAGCATCTCCTCGTTGACCGAGGTCCACATCAAAATATCGTTCTCGATCAGCTCATCCACCTGCTCCGGCGTGAACGTCGTTCCCGCATCACGGGCGACTTTGGCCCAGTATTCGGTGCCTTTCATGCCAAGGTCGTAGCTGTGGCGATTGCTCCAGTAGTGGCGGTCAAACTCCTCCGCGCTCAGGCCGGAAACCTCAACCATTCGCGCGTGGGCATTCGGGTCGGCGGGGTGGCTGATCACCATTCCATAGTCGAAAATAACACCGCGAATCGGCACTATACGCTCCTGGGACGGGCTTGCGTCCATTATCGCAGTTGGGCCGGGGGAATCCCTCATCCCGCTGTGAAAAGATGATTGCCATGAGAAAAACGCCTGATTTCTCTACGCGGACAAGTTGGGATTTCGCCGAGACAGACCTCGTGCGCGCTGTAAGGCAGCGCCGCGCCGCAGGATTGCCGCTCTACGACCTCACTGCCTCGAACCCCACGCGCTGCGGCTTCCAGTACGACGACGCCGCAATCCTCGCCGCGCTGGCCCAACCCCAGGCGCTCACTTAC
>JASHUR010000009.1 GCA_030039895.1 Acidobacteriaceae bacterium
TACAATCAGCGGGACCTTCACATCGGTTCGTGTTTTGTCCACGTAAACCAGCAGCGCAGGCGCGCCCGGATCATCCAGGCTTGCGCCGCCCTCAACTTCAAGTATCCCGGCTTCAGGATCCACCAGAGCCGCGCCCGCAGTCGCCGCTACAAAATTCGCTCGCGCTTGCGCCGCGGCCGCTAGCGACGCGGCAACCGGGGCCGTCCTGGAGTCATAGCGTACGCACGCAACCGCATGTGGCGTGGTCGTGCCGACGATGCTCAAATTGCCGCCAGCTCGCGCGCTCAGCTCGCGCAGCACCTCGCCAATCGGGTTGGCGATGCTCAGCCCATGCCCGCGCCCATCCGTTCCTCCGGCAAAAAACAGCCCCACCGGCTCTGCATTCGATGCGTCCACAACCAGCGCGCCTGAGTCGCCGCTGTCTGAAAACCGGTCGCCGGCAATCCCAATCTGGCCGGTAAAAATCTTCGTATAGTACGGCTGCGTCTCAGCGCAGTCTTTGAAGTAGTCAACCTTCACACTCAGGTCTACCGCCGCAACCGTCGAGCAGGTCAGGCCCGTCGTCCGTCCGCTCTTCGCCAGCTTCAACCCGTTGAGGTTGCTCGCCGTCAGTACTTCGCCGTCTCCGGCCATCGGCGCTGCCGCTCCCAGTTCGCTGTCAATCTTTGCAGGGCGCGCAGGGCTCGCCAGCTGCAGAATCTTCCCCGTTGGGTCCACCGCTCCAGGTGCAACCTGCGCCAGTGCCGCATCCACATCCGTCTGCTTCGATGCCAGCGGGACCACATACTTCAGTGTTCCAACCGCTCGCAGTGTCGATCCCGCGTGGCTCAGTGGAACGCATCCGTCATCAATCATTCCCGGTTCGTCAATCGTATCGCCCACCTTGCCCTGGTCTGACTCCGCCAGCACATGGTTGTTGCTCAGGATGTACTCATTTCCGCCACTGTCCTTTACCAGTGCACCCAGCGTGCCCCCGCAGCAGTCCGCGACATACTGTTCGCCATCTGCGTCCTGGTAGGTATCAAAGTCATTGTCGTTGCCGCCCGAAGCCCCCAGCGCAATCTCGCCAGTCTGCGCAGCCTGGTTCATCACCGGGCTGCTGTTCACGCCATCATTCAGCATGATCTTCAATGGGGCGGTCGTTGCCGTCCCATCCACCGTGGCGTGCAGATAAATCGTCTCTCTCGCCGGAGTTGCAGGGGCCGTGTAGCTCACCTTACATGTCGTGTACTGGTCCAGGCTACGCTGGCAGCTCGTATTGCTCAGGGTCCCCAGGTCGCTGCCGCGCGGTCCGCTTCCGCTGAGCGACCAGTGCACCGCACCCGCATTCACCTCCGCAATCTCGGCCGTTGCCTCCAGCGTCGACCGTTCCGTCAGCGCCGCATTCTCCGGCAGCAGAGACTGCACAAATCCCGGCGTCACGCTGACCACCGTGCTTGCGACCTCCAGCGGATCATTCTTCAGATGCGCCGCAATCTCAATCCGCGCTGTGTCCTCCGACAGCGCTGTGGGAGGCGTATAAACCCCGGATTGATCAATGCGCCCTTCGCCCAACGACGAAGCGTTATCACCGCCCGCGACTGACCATACCACCGCTGCCTTATCGCCCGAAGGCAACCGCGCCGAAAACTTGATCTGTCCGGCCGAATTCACTGACGATGTCGACGCCGCAATCGAGAACGCGCCATTCGCGCTCGTGGCGCCGTATTGGCTCACACCGCACCCCGCCACAAACACGAGCAGCGCGGGAATCGCCAGCGCGTATCGCCGATGGGGAGGTCTCTTCATACGAATTTCCGGAATAGCAGCCTTTTCCACACGCCGCTCATCCCCGGGGGCATTCAATCCATCCCTGAGGTCTCTAATCTTAGCCCTGTTCACTTAAATGCCGACAGAAGAAATGTTACGGTTACACAAACTTTCAAGAAATTACCTTTCCCAGAAAACCTCGCAGCCCGATCCCGCCCAGCACCGCCAGTGAGACGACCAAAGCCGCCAGAATCAGCAGGGAAGGCATATGCGGAACACCCGGCGTCAGCGCCGCCCGCAGCCCTTCGCTCATATACACAATCGGGTTCAGCAGAACCCCGATCTGCAACCACCGGATGTGGTTCAACGCCTCCCACGGGTAGTACACGCAGCCCAGAAACGTAATTGGCACCACCACAATCGAGAACACCAGCCCGATCTGCTGCGGCTTCACATTCGCGCCAATCGCCAGCCCCAGCGCGCCCGCCACCAGGCTCGCCAGAATCAGCGTTGCAATCAACATCGGCCAGCTCGCCACGTGCGCATACACCGGCGTCGCCGGCACCCATACCGCCAGAGGAAACACCAGCAGCGCGGCCAAAATGCTCTGGATCGCGCTGAAGACAACCTTCTCCGCCGCAACCGCCGCCACCGGCAGCGGACACATCACCCGGTCATCGATTTCGCGAGTAATCCCGAACTCCTGCGAGAGCGGGAGCGCCACCGCCGCAATGCCGCTGAACATGATCGCCACGGCCATCAGCCCCGGAAGCAGCACCGTGGCAAAGTCCGCGCCGCCCACATCCTGCGCCTGCCCAATGCGCGGCAGCAAAAACGTGAACACAAACAGGAACAGCAGCGGCTGCATGATGATCCGCACGATGAACGGCCCAATCTCCCGCCGCAGCACGCGCAAGTCGCGCAACATCAATCCAACGAACGCGCTCGTATAGGACACACGCACCGGCCGTCCGGTTGCAGCTACGCTACTCACGCAGGTCCCTCCCCGTCAGTTGAATGAATACCGTCTCCAGGCTCGGCTCGTTAATGGAAATGTCACGCACCCCATAGCTGTGTGTGGCCTGCATCAGCTCCGGCAGCAGTCCATCGAGCTTCGGTACAAGCAGCCGCAGCCCTCCGGCAAACGGCTCCACGCTCTGGATCTGCGGTATCGCCCGCAGCTTCTCCGCCAGCGCATGCGACGTCTCCTCCGAGCGCAGCGCCAGCTCGATCCGGGTGTTCGCACCCAGTGTCGTCTTCAGCCGCTCGGGAGAATCCAGCGCCAGCACCTTGCCGTGGTCAATAATCGCCACGCGTTCGCACAATTCGTCGGCTTCTTCCATGTAGTGCGTCGTCAGCACTACCGTAATGCCTTCGTCGCGAAGCGTCCGCACCGCGTCCCACATCGCAATGCGACTTTGCGGATCGAGCCCCGCGCTCGGCTCATCCAGAAACAGCACCGCCGGCCGGTGCGCAATCGCACGCGCAATCTGCACTCGCTGCTGCAAGCCGCCGGAAAGCTGCGGCGGAAAACTCTTCGCGCGCTCCAGCAGCAGAAACTGCTTCAGCAACTCATTCGCCCGCTCCCGCGCCGCCGCTCCGCTGAACCCAAAGTATTTGCAGTGGAAGTAAAGATTCTCAAAGATCGTCAGCGACCGGTCCAGCGTGTTGTACTGCGGCACCACGCCGATGTTTCGCCGCGCCGTCGCCGGATGCGCCACAACATCCACGCCCGCAATGCGCACGCTTCCGCTCGTCGGCAATGTCCGCGTCGTGCAAATCCCTATTGTGGTTGTTTTGCCTGCGCCGTTCGGTCCCAGCAGTCCAAACAGCTCGCCCTCGGGTACGGTCAGGTCAATGCCGTCCACAGCGGTAACGCTCTGCTGCTTGTCGCGGTAGATTTTTGTCAGGCCGGAGATTTCTACAATCAAAATGCAGGACCCATCTGAGAAGGAAATCAGGAAGCTCCTTCAATTATACGGAGCCCCGTGCTCTTCACAGATTCATCCCAAAAACATACGGGGAGCATTCTGTGCTCCCCGTGCAAAAAACCTCTTCACAACGAAATTAAGCAGCGTCCGGCTTTCTCGCCCGAGTCGGGATCAGCGCCGGACGTCCGGTCAGCGAAGGCATAAGACGTACCTCCCCTGCATTGGCAGCATGCATCCGGCGCACCTCTCGCGCCGATAAAGTACGCATGGTTTCAGTAGAGTAGTAAATTTGCTTCCCGCAGTCCAGGCAGACCATATAGGTCTCATTCTGCAACGTGAAAGGACGTGTCAGATGCTGGTGGCTGCAACCAAGGAAAACCTCATAAAGAAAATTCAAAATTGCACGGACAACGCTCATGGAGTTAGCCCTCTTTCTTTTCCTTGCGCGAACGTTGCTGCCTGCTTCGTAAGGAAGGAATTCGGCGCGCATTAGCACTTCAGGTCTACAATTCAGGTCTACAAATTGGAACCGTGTCCCCAATGCACCGTAGCGGGGGGACCGCCTTTAGTGAGATGTTAGATTAGCCCAAAAGTCACACCCTAGATAGTCAAAAACCGTAACTTTTTGACTACCCCAAAGTGCCTGACTTTGGGTTACTCTGCGCAACCTGCTAATTCAAAAAGAATTACCAATTCAGGGCTATTGGGGGCGGCAAATAGCCGAACTCGCTTTCAACCACGGCAGCCACCGCAAGGACCTCTTCATCCGCATATGGGCGCCCTGCAACCTGCACTCCGATCGGCAACCCCTCTGCGCTCCGCCCCACCGGAACAACCCCTGCCGGAGCCGCCAGCAGATTAAACCACTGCATATACCGCATCGCGTCCAGATACTCGACCCGTTGCCCGTCAATCTCCCATGCGCGCTCTCCATGCCGGAACGCCGGAACCGAGCAAACCGGCGTCAATAGCAGCGGGCACTCCCTCATCTCCTCAAGTAGTCGCCCGCGCACCACGTCGCACTCCGCCCACGCCGTCAGCATCTGCTCGGCGGTCAACGGCTCCGCCGCCCGCGCAATTGCCAAGAACCCTCGAAACACCGGGCTCAGCTTCGTCTCCTGCCCGCGAACCACCGGCCGGTAAAGCATCTCGCCGCACTGCACAAAAAACTTCCACCACAGCTTGCGCGCTGCCTCCAGCGCCGCAGGCCGGAATCGCCTCACTGTAAATCCACGCCGCTCCAGCGCTGCCGCCGCGTCCCGCACTGCCTGCCGTGTCTCCTCCGACACGGGAGTAATCCCGTCATCCTCGAACCACCCAATCGGAATCCGCTTCGCATCCTCCAGCGTAACCTCGCGCGTCGCCACCGGAGCGCTCGCCGGATCCACCTCATCCCGCCCCGCCAGGACGCGAAACAGAAGCGCCACGTCGGCCACCGTCCGCGCCATCGGTCCAATCGCGCCGAGAATCGAAAATGGTCCCACGCACGGCGGTAGATGTCCGCGTCCCGGCACGCGCCCCGGCGTCGGCTTCAGGGAACAAATCCCGCAAAAGTGCGCCGGCTCGCGCACTGACCCTCCGCTGTCGCTGCCCAACCCTCCGGCAGACATCCCAGCCGCGATCGCCGCCGCCTCGCCGCCGCTTGACCCTCCAGCCGCATGCTCCAGGCTCCACGGGTTCGCCGTCCGCCCATGCAGGACGTTGTCCGTCTCATACGCCATCAGGAACTCCGGACAATTCGTTGTTCCCAGCAACGTCACGCCTGCCGCCCTCAGCCGCGCCACCACTTCCGCGTCCTCTTTCGGAACGGATCCCCGGTTCAGCACGCTCCCGATCTCGCATCGGTAGCCCGCCGTCGCAATTGACGACTTCACCGTGACCGGCAGCCCCGCCAGCGGCCCGCTTCGCTTTTCGCGCGCCTGCGCCCGCACCCGCTCTGCGTCAAAATCCACAATCGCGTTTAGCGCCGGGTTCAGGCGTTCAATTCGCCGAATATGCTCTTCCGCCAGCTCCAGCGCAGACACCTCGCCCCGCCGCAGCAGGGCAAGCTGTTCCACCGCGGGCCGCAGCGCAATGCTCATGGCCGCCCCCTCATGGCTGTGCGGTATCGGGAGTCTGATGCGCCGGCTTGTAGTCGAACTGGTACAGCTGCGTCCGGCTGCCTGACTCAAACCGGTCATCCCAGTTCAGCCTGTACGCGACTGACCCCGGGTCCTCCGGATAATGCTCGCTCGCCGGATACGGATACGCCCCCATTCCGTGGAACGGCATTTGCGCAACCGTGAAGGGCATCGCCTCATAGAAGTCCATGTCCTTCACAAACCCGTTCGCGTAGAAGAAGTAGTCACGCTTCCAGTGCGGCGGCAGTGGAGGCAGCTTCGTCCCACTGAACTCCGCATCGATCTCCTCGCCGCTTCCAAAGATCACGTAGTGGTTATCCGCGCTCTTGAGCAGCGGCGTCACGTTTCCGTAGTTCGTGTACTCGCCGCTCTGCCAGTGGAAGGGCCCCGTCTGGCTGATCCGGTTGTAGTCGTACGTCAGGTCACCCGGCGTCGCGCCTTCAATCTGCTTCGGATACCCGCGCCACGCCAGCCGCGCCCGCGCCAGCGGCATCTCCGTCACGCGCGCCTCGCTTGCTTCGCTCGGACCATTGTCCACCAGCACCTGGTCCCAGTAGATCTGCAAATTCGTCGTCAGCCGAATCTTCCGCACGCCCGGCGGCAGCTTGCCCGTCAGGTCCACCACAATCGTGCGCGGCAGCCCCGCCGGAAAGCCCATGTCGCTGATGATTCGCTTCCAGCTTCCATCCGGCATTTGCGCTTCCACGTATGGAGGAACCGGCTTCAGGCCCGCCTGCCAAGCCGCATACATCGAGCTCGCGCTGAAATACTCAACGTATCCATGCATCAACAACCGCAGCGGATGCCTCGACGTCCACGCGCCCAGGTCCAGCGTCAGAGAGTGCATGTTGGCAAACCCCGCATACTGCAGGTTCGTAAAGTCGCGCACGTAGTGGTGATCAATCTTCGCAAGCAGTGGCAGAACGTCGTGCCCCGCATCGTCCCACGCACCCGCAGGCAGATGCACCTCCGGAGACACCACCACCGTCTTGCCTGAGGCAAACGGCCGCTCGCTCAGGAAGCGCTCATCCGGAAACACCTGCGTATCCTCCGGATGGTCCACCGCTAACAGCCGCACCTGGTCGATGTAGTTAATCTCCTCCATTGGCTCGCCAAACCGCAGGCTATACAACCCGTCATGCGGCTTCAGGTCATCGCCGTTCACCTTCACCCACTCATCCGGATCATTCTCATTCGTCTCATGCGGCCCAACCCAGTGCCCGACCACCGCCGCGCCAATCACATCGGAGATGAACTTGTATTTCTTACCATCCCACGCAAACAGCACCGGACACGAGCTGCCTCTCCGGTCAAGTTCCTTGAGCGCCACCGGCTTATTCGGATTCAGATTGATCTCGTCCTGCGGCACGCCCGTCGGCCACAGCAGCCGGACCATGTCCACATGGTCCACCTGACCCAGCCCGGCAATCACCTCGTTCGACCCCTGCCCCTCGTAGCCCGACGCTCCCGCAACCTCAAACTTCTGCCACAGCCCATCGGCAAAAACCTCCACCTTGGTGCCGATGCCCGTCTTGTTGTCCGCCAATCCTGTCAGGTCAATCCGAATCGAATGGTTCTTGTTCCCGCCCACGTTGTGCAGTACCAGTGGGGGTCCGCCCGCCTGCGTCACAATCAGGTCTGCCGCCCCATCGCCGTCCACATCCGTCGCAATCAGCGAGCGAGGGTCCTTCAGGTGCAGCTTGTCCGCGCCAACCTCCGCGCTTACGTCCTTAAAGCCCTGCTTCCCGCAATTCCTCAGCACGCGCAGTTCCGCGCCCTTGTCCGTCTCGACCAGCACTGCCAGGTCGATCCATCCATCATTATCAATATCAATCGGAGTCAGTCCCCACGCCGCCTCCACTCCAGCCAGCGGCAGCGGCACTCGCTCAAATCGCTTGCCCTTCACATTCCGCCACAGCGTCAGCCCCGGAGCGCCCGCGTGCGTCACGGCAATGTCCATCCATCCGTCTTTGTTGAAGTCGAAGACCGACACGCCGCGCGTCGCTGCCAGCCCCGCATCCGTATACAGTGGAACCGCCTTGAACGGCCCCTCGCGCCGGTTCTCATAGATTGTCGGAGCGCCCTCGCCGGTCACAATCATGTCCACCGCGCGGTCGTTGTTCACGTCCGAAAGCGTCACCGCCGTCGTCGGAGTCGACCCGGCCAGCCCCGTCGGCCCCGTCCACTCCGTAAACGTCGAGTCGCCGTTGTTACGCCACATCACATTCGCGCCATGTCCCGTCGAAGTTCCGGTAATGAACAGGTCCACGTCGCCATCATGGTCAAAGTCAATAAACGTCAGCCCCGACGGTCTGTTCAGTTGCTTGATGCCCACCTTCGCCGTCACATCCGCAAACTTCCCGCCGCCCAGGTTGTGGAACAGAATCACCCGGTCGCTCATCGCCACTGCTAAATCTGGTTTGCCGTCCGCGTCATAATCGCCGACCGCGCACGCAATCGCTTTGCCGCTCGCCTTCAGTCCGGTTTGTTCCGGGCTCAACTCCTCATATTTCCCGTTCACGTTCTTGTACGCATGGATCGCCGACTGACCTTCGCCCATCACCACCAGGTCTTTGCTCTCCGGGCTTTCAATGCCAAGAATGCACGCTCCACCGCCCGCCGCGCCGCCTGGCAGCGGCTCCGCCACAAACTTCACCGGAATCATCGGCCCCACCACCGCCGGTGGAGCAATCATCACCTCGGCCTTCGCGTAATCTCCCTGCTCGCCATAGGCCGCGCTCAGCGGAGTCCCGATCTTCGACTGCACCAGATGCTGGAACACCACCAGTTGCGCACGCGCGCCCTTCACGTCGCCCATCCGTTGCATCGCGCGCGCCAGCCCAAACTCTGCCGACGCATGGTGCGGATCAAGCCGCAGCGCCGCCTCATATTCCTCCTTCGCGCGCGGATAATCCTGAAGGTTCAGGTATAGCAGCCCCGCATAGTAATGCGCGTCCGCTGACTCCGGATCGATCTTCACGACATGCTGCATCGCATCAATTCCCGGCTTCGGCTCGCCCATGTTCAGATACGTTAGCCCCAGCGCATACCAGCCGTGCGCATCGTTCGGGTCCATCGCCGTCGCACGCTTCAGCGCATCTTCCGCATTCTCCGGCTGCTGCAAATAGAGATATGCAATGCCCTCATTCACGATCGGGACCGCTGCCGTCGGGTCCGCCGCGTGCGCCGCGTCAAACTTCTCCAGCGCCTTGGCCGTCAGCTGCTGATTCATCAGCGCGACGCCTACATTGTTCAGGCTTCCCGCTTCCAGCGCCGCTTTCGACATCTGCCCACGCGCGCCCGTCGCGCAAAGCATCACGCCAAGCGCCAACATTACAGCCGCTTTTTTCGCGTAGGTGAATGCTGTACTCCGTAGTCCTGCTGTCTGCCTGTTCGTATGAGTCAATATCATCGCCGCGTCTGATTATAGAGGCTGCAACCGCTACAATCGAAGCCATGAAGCAGCTTGAGCAGAGCGCATGGGCCGTCCTTGGGAAAAGCCTCACCGGCGCATCACCGCTCGTCAACGTCGCCGTTCCCGACGATCTGGTCCGTGACAAACGCATCCTAATTACCGGAGCCGGGGGCTCCATCGGCTCAGCCCTCGCGCACGCCGTCGCAGCACACAAACCCGCGCAAATCCTCCTCCTCGAAGCCTCTGAGCAGGCCCTTTACGCAATCGACCGCGGAATCGCCGCGCCGCATATCCCCATCCTCGCCTCCGCGGGAGACACCGCCGCGCTCGACGAAATCTTCGCGCTCCACCAGCCACAAATCATCTTTCACGCCGCCGCCTTCAAGCATGTGCCGCTCATGGAGCTGCATCCCTTTGCAGCCATCGAAAACAATGCGGTCGCAACCTTCCGCCTCGCGCAAACGGCCGTAAAAAATCACACGGGCCAAGTCATCCTCGTCTCGACCGACAAAGCCGTCAGCCCCGCCAGCATCATGGGCGTGTCCAAGCGAATCGCCGAGCTCACCGCCCTGACCCTCGCGACACCCACAACCCAGATCAAGGCCGTGCGTCTCGGCAACGTCTACGCTTCGCAGGGCAGCGTCGTGCAGTTGTTCGCGGAGCAGATCGCGCAACACCAGCCTGTCACCGTCACCGACCCTCGCGCCACACGCTACTTCCTCACCGTCGATGAAACCGCCGCACTCCTGCTCCTCGCGCTCGCGGTGCAGTTTCCCTCTGGCATCCTCGTGCCCGAGCTTGCAGCTCCCATTCGCGTCGAAGACCTGGCCCGCGCCCTCATTCGCGCCGCCAACTCCGACGTGCCCATTGCCTACATCGGTCTCCGCCCCGGAGAAAAGCTCCACGAACAGTTGCTCTCCGCTGACGAATCCTTTCTCAATGAATCATCGGCTCCGCTTTGCCCCATCCGCAGCACCACCATCTCCGCGTCTCGCGCGGCCGAAGTTATCGCCGCCCTGCAGCGGGCCATCGCTGACCGCAACCTGCACCAGCTTCTCGCCATTGTTGCGCGGCTCATCCCTGCCTACCACCCCAGCGACACTGTGCTGGCCCAGCACTCGCTTGCGGAGCCCCGCGCATGACGAGTTTCCGCCGCACTGTCGCCGTCGTCACCAGTTCACGCGCCGACTACAGCCATCTCTACTGGCCGCTCAAAGATCTCGCCGCACACCCCGCCGTCGACCTCCGCCTCATCGCGCTCGGCTCGCACCTCGCGCCCACCTTCGGCCATACCGTCCGGGAGATCGACCGCGACCAGTTTCCCATTGCCGC
>JASHUR010000100.1 GCA_030039895.1 Acidobacteriaceae bacterium
GCGCGGAACAGCGCCGCCGCATCGCCGTACCGGCGCACAAACTTCGCCGGAGGCGTGAACGTAAGGTTGACAAGATCGTGGAAGACGAGGATCTGCCCGTCGCAGTCGGGCCCGGCGCCGATGCCGATGGTGGGAACGTGCAACTGAGCCGTGATGTCGGCGGCAACTTCGCGCGGCATGCCTTCGAGCACAATGGCGGCAGCACCTGCAGCCTCCAGCATGCGTGCATCGCGCGCCAGCTCTTCCGCGGCCGCCTGCGTCTTGCCCTGTACCTTGTATCCGCCCATGCGGTGCACTGCCTGCGGCGTGAGCCCGAGATGGCCGACGACCGGAACCTCTGCGGCAACCAGCCGTTCTACGAGTTCGCAGCGCACTGCGCCACCCTCGATCTTCACTGCCTCTGCACCGGCTTCCTTAACGAAGCGGACAGCGTTGCCAACGGCGTCATTGATGCTGCCGTGATAGGAGCCATACGGCATGTCCACTGCCACAATGGCGCGCTTGACGGCACGGCGTACGGCACGCGCGTGGTGCAGCATTTCGTCTACGGTCACAGGCAGAGTTGTTTCATAGCCCATGACCACCATTGCCAGTGAGTCGCCAACGAGAATCAGGTCGATGCCTGCCTCGTCGACGAGCCGTGCCGTCGCATAGTCATACGCAGTCAGGGCGCTAATCGGCGCTTGCGCCTGCTTCTTGTCCTGTAATGTCTGGAAGGTAACTTTGGATGGCGTGCCGGTTCCGGCTCCGCCCGTGCGGAAATTTGTAATGCTCATATCGTCTCCAGTGCAGCTTCCTCATAACAAGAGGAATGCCGCCCGTACCCGACATTTGACGATACGCTCCCGGCAGGCTGAAGTAAAGCCGCGGAGGACAATCGCCACCGCGGCTTTGCTTTTACTGCACTCTCGCGTTGTGTTTTTTGCGGTATATACGCCGTGATTCCTGGTTCTGCTGTTGGTGAATGGTCTTGCGGTCCTGCTTGGTCAGGTGTCCATTGTCCTGTGCGCGCATGCCCCGCTCTTCGCGGTTGATGCCGCGTTCCTGACGTTCCAGTGTCCGGGTTTCGTGAGGCGTGAGCTGCCCGCTCTTTACGCCCTGAGCAATGCGGCGCTGCTGGTTCGCTTTACGCTGGTGGATGTTGTAGTCATTTTTGCCAGGGGTGGGCGTCGTCTGCGCCATCATGGCAACGGGTGTGACTGCTACCGCGGCTGCAAGCAAGAGTGCTTTTACGTTCATGGTCGTTCTCCTCAGGCCCTTCAAGTCGTCATTGGCGGGGCGGCTCGCGCGTTCCTGCCGGTTACGACTAGCTCAGACACTGCTCTTTGGCGCGAGTTGCGAAGTTTCGCAGATATTTTTCAATCTCTGGAACCGCGACCGCTGCTTTCGCCCTCGCTTTAAACTCAAAGCATTCGCATGTTTCTTGCGCCCATTATCTTCGCGGCTGCGCTTGTGCTTGCTCCTTACTTCGCTGCAGCATTCTTCCCGGAGCGAACAGCCACTGCGTTACGACGCGCGCCTTTTACGGTGCAGCTGATTGTTCCGGCGTTCTTGTGCATTCCCTACCTGCTTGTCGCCGAGCCTGCACACATGTTTCGTTGGAGCTGGTTCGCGCTCTATGCTGTGCTGCCGGTTGCGATGGCTGCGCTGCTCGCTCGCGCGCGGTTTGCCGATCCCGACCAGCGCGGCAACTGGCGCGATTTTCTTGTGCTCGCTGTCCTTGGACTTGCTGTTGACCTACGCTGGTTTCAGCCTGCATGGCCCGCACGCCTCGCCGTCTTCAACAAGGTGCTGCTGCTTGACGCGGGCATATACGCGCTGTTTGTCATCCGCGGCCTCAGCGGAGCAGGATTCAATCTGCGACTTCGCTTGCGTGACCTCGGTGTTGGGTTGCGCGAGTTTGCTTTCTACGCGCCCATTGCTATTCCGCTCGGCCTCGCTCTGGGCTTTCTGCATATTCATCCCGCGTGGCCCGGCGCGTTGCGCGCCGCAGAGGCCTACGCCTTCAGCTTTTTCTTTATCGCGGTTCCAGAAGAGCTTTTCTTCCGCGGCTGGCTTCAGAATTTGCTCGAGCGCCGCATCGGACGGCCGTGGTCACTTCTGTTCACCGCTGCTCTCTTCGGTCTGGCGCACTGGAACAAGCGCGCGCTGCACTTTAACTGGCGCTACGTCCTGCTTGCCGCCATCGCCGGAATTTTCTATGGCCGAGCCTGGCGCAGCGAACGCCGCGTTGGAGCGTCGGCGCTCACCCATGCCACGGTGGATACGCTATGGGGACTTTTCTTCCAGTGATGATGCGCGCTGTATGGTCTGTAGGTCAGATATCCCAGGCCTACACGCATGTTGTGGTCGGCGCTGCCCGGCACTGTGATCGCAACACAGATGCCCAGCACTGCGTGCGCCAGGCCCAATGTGTATACGTTTCGATAGCGCAGGAATAGTGCGCACGCGGCCAATCCCCACACCACCACCAGCGGCATGAGCACAGGGTTGGGTATATGCGCCAGCGTGAATAGTCCGACTGTTGTCAGAACGGCGGCTGTTCTGTTCGGCAACAAACGCAACAGGCGCAGCAGGAAGAAATCAAGCAGCAGAAATTCCTGGAGCACCGCCCACACTCCATACGTCCAAAAGCGCCGCACGAACAGCAGCGGCGCGCCCGGTGCATGCAGTGTATGGAGCCTTGCGCTCGCGGCCACTGCAGCAGCTGCAAGCAACAAGGCCACTCCAGCTACCCACAGCGACCGCGCAAATCCGCGCTCGCGCAGTCCCATCACCGTCCATCCGTCGAAGGACAGGATAGTCGACGCTACCACCCACGCCAACGCCGTCCAGTCACACACGAGCTGCCATGGCCGCGGCGTCCAGAGCGCCACCAGAATCAGCCCATACGCAACGCCAAGCTCCAGCAGGTCACGTCGCCGCCGTTTCGCGTCGCGCACGCCTTTATCTTCAGGACATGGAACCAGCTTGTCCGCCGCCGGGCTCATGCTGCATTAGACAGCGGAATGCCGTCTGACGGCACCCCGCGCGCCGGTTCTTGTTCATTCCGCAAAAATTAAGCGGATTCTCGCCGCCGCACCTTCATATCTTCGCGCAGCCGCTGATTCAAAACCAGCAGCTCGCCAACAAGCAGACGCAGCCGACCGTTTTCCGTCTCCAGCTCGCATACGCGGCAGTGCAGATCGACTACCGGTTGCGAACTCTCTGCCTCATGCGCGGGCACATGCGGCAGAACGTTCTTGGCAATATTGCCTGTGCCAGCCTCCATCAGAATCACTCCCTTAAACGGACTCAACGTCCCGCGCCGCCGCGTCAATGATGGCCGCAATTTTGCTGATCTGCTCCGGCGACAGGTTCCCCTGGGCAAACCGCAGCTTAAGCGCCATCTTAAAGTTGTGGATGGCGCGCATAATCTGTGGCGCGCGCCCGCTTCCAAACGCCTCGCCCATCTCGCGAATACGCCGAAAAAGGCTATCGACCAGCTCTTTGTTGGATTCGAGTTCCTTCCGGCCGGCGTCAGTAATCGTGTAAAGCTTCTTGCCGCCCTCGGCCACTACCGTTGCCAGGCCTTCGTCTTCAAGCTGGCTGAGCGTGGGATAGATGACCCCGGCGCTGGGCGCATAGGCGCCGCCCATCTGCTCGGCAATGCCCTTCATGATCTCGTACCCGTGAGCCGGCTTCTCGGCGATGTAGCTCAGGATCACAAAGCGCAGCTCGCCGCTCTCAAACAGCCGCCCACCAAATTCCCGGCCAAAGCGATGCCGTCCCTGGTGCCGGGACCAGTGCTCGCCCATTTCGGCCCAAAAACCGCCGCGGCCGCCGCGGAAATGTTTTCCTGCAGCGCATGTCCGCGCCGCATCTTCAAAATGACTTCTATAGTCACGTCCAAACATAAGATCTACTCCTAACTGTTTCAAGATATATCTTAAAACTGACTGTAAGATATATCTAAAAAGCATTTTGATGCAAAATTTCTGTGGAAAACTCCTGAATGCAGCTGGATTCGCCTTGGGTTGTGGTGGAGCAACCGTGCGGGCGACGGCCGCGCTCTCACTCCAATATGGACAACGTAGTCAACCTCCCCCCGCCGTCCGGACCAGAACCTGAATTCTGGAAAGGCTTCCTTTTAGGAGCGATGACAGGAATGGTCGTCGCTGCCTACACCTACGTTATGACTGACTTCAGCTTCGCCAAGCCCATACGGCGCTTTGCGCCAGCGAGGTCCTTATCGCAAAAACCCGCTGCCTGAGCCGGACCGCTAACTCTTCCACTTGTTCAGGAAAGTGGTAAGCGAAGCCGAGTCGAGGTGGCGCATGTCTTCAAACTCGCCGTGTTGCTGGCTGTAGAGCAGTTTGCCGCGCGCGCTCAGTACGGCCAGCGCCGGAACACCCCGCTTCAGGGGGATGTTGTATTTCTGGGCGAGGTCGAGGTTCTTATCGAAGCGGCCTACGTCGACGTGAACGACGACGAAGTGCTGCGCGACAATCTCGCTGTTCGGCGACTGGTGCATGTAGATGTCCAGCACCTGGCAGTCGCCGCACCAGTTGCCGCCAAAGTCCAGAATGATGCGCTTGTGTTCGCGTGTTGCGGTGCGGATGGCCTGGGCGATGTCGGCATGCGCGTCTGCCGTGGCGGAATAGATGATCCGGGATTGGGCTGAGGCGAAGACTGCGGCGGTAAGAACGACCAGAGCCGCAACAGTATTGCGTGCGGTACGGAACATAACGAGCACCTCCAGCGGGCCTGCTGAATATTGAGACCAACAGAATACGAGAATGGTTACAGTCTGCCATACTCTGCGGCGAAAGCAAGCGCTGGGCGCATCCAAGTCCGTTGCCCAGTGCGGTCCGTTGCCCGGTGCGGCGAGGCCCGCGTATTGTGGATGGCATGAAAAGTTTTCGCTGGCCTGTTGCTCTTCTAGCCCTGGTTTTCACGGCCGCATTCGCGCAGACTCCGGTCCGTCCGCCCATTACGGGCGTCTCTCATATCACTGTTTACACCAGCCACCCATCTGAGTCGGAACACTTTTATGTGCACGACGTCGGCCTGAAGAAAGGGCCCGATCCGGTGAACCCCGCCGGGGTGCGCTACTACGTCAACCCCACCCAGTTTGTTGAAGTGCTGCCGCTTCCCGCCGATGCGGGCAACGCGCGCTTTGACAGCATCGGCTACAAAACCACCAATGCGGAGGCGCTGCGCAGGTACCTTGCCGCAAATCACTATACCGTGCCTGCCCATGTTGAGGAAGGCTCCGACGGCAGCCGCTGGTTCGATGTGAAGGACCCCGAAGGCAATAAGGTCGAGTTCAACCAGGCCTCGCTGCACCCCATCTCCATGGCCGGAGCCGATCCCATCGGCGCACACATCATCCATGTCGGCATGCGGGTGCACAGCAAGACTGCGGAAGACACCTTCTACCGCGCTCTGCTCGGCTTTCGCCCCTACTGGTACGGCGGAATGCATCCGGGCAAGACCGACTGGGTGTCGCAGCAGGTGCCCGACGGACACGACTGGCTGGAGTACATGCTCGAAGCCGGCAACGGGCCCATCTCGCAACGTGAATACGGCGTGCTCGACCATTTCTCCATCGGCATTGTGAATATGGAAAAGGCGGTCACTAAGCTCGACTCCGAAGGCCGGCTCGACAACCAGCACACGCCCATGCAGATCGGCAAGGACGGCAAGTGGCAATACAACCTCTTCGATCCTGATGGGACCCGCGTGGAGCTGATGGAGTTCACTCCGGTCGAGAAGCCGTGCTGCTCGCCGTTCACCGCTCCGAACCCATCACCAGCGGAGCACTAATAGACAAAGCCGTCCGGGAAGGGCGGCTTTCGTTTTCGCACTCAAATGTCAAGCCGGTCGCTATCGAGCGTAAGGCCACTCGTACACCACCACGCCCAGGTTGTTCAGCATCTCAATGGTGGTTTCGACATTGCGTCTGATCTGAACACGGTCGCTGCGGACCTCATTGGGATCTTCTTCGAGAGCGACCACGCGTCCGTAGGGCCACGATTCCTGCGGCACTGAGGCCAGCGCCTCAGGCAGGTCCTTCAGCCTAAGTTCAAGTTCGCGCCTGCGTGCGGCTGTGGGTTGCAGCAGCTTGCTGGGCAGCAGGCTGCTCTGCGGCGGCGGCGGGTTCATGACGCGCAGCGTCACCGTGGTTTTGGAAACGATGAGGAACGGGTTCTGCCAGCCACTCCGGGTATGAATCGCCATATACCGGCTCTTCGCCGGCGGCGGAATCACATCCAGCAGTTCGCGGTCTGAGGCCTGCTCCTTGCGGACCGCCTGCGCCTGCTGCGCCGTTTGTGAGGTTTGCGCCGGGCTATTGTTGGCGGAGCTGTGACATCCTGCGGCAGCGCCAAGCGCGGCCAGCGCGAGTGTTGCGAGGAGGAGGCGGAATCGGTTCATGCCCGGACAAATTCAGCATACCGCGTCGGGAGGCGCGACGTGAAAATTTGCGATCCGGGTTACTTATTTCGCCACTTCGGCGCTCGCTTCTCAAGGAACGCTCGGGTGCCCTCGGCCTTGTCTTCCGTGCCGCAGCACAGCCCGAACCTCGCCGCCTCCTGCGCCAGCCCCTCGTCCAGCGGAAGGTCATAGCCCGCATGCACTGCCGCAATGCACTCTCGCACCGCAATGGGGGCCATCCCGGCAATTGCTTTCGCCAACGCCTGCGCGCGCGTCATCAGCTCCGCCGCCGGAACCACTTCGTCCACCAGCCCGATCCGCAGCGCTTCAGTGGCGGGGACTATCTCGCCTGTCAGCATCATCTTGAACGCCGCACCTTTGCCCACCAGCCTAGGCAGCCGTTGCGTCCCGCCGTAGCCGGGGATCAGCCCCAGTTTTACCTCCGGCTGGCCCAGCCGCGCCGCTTCGCTGGCAATACGGATGGTGGCGGCCATGGCCAGTTCGCATCCGCCGCCCAATGCGTACCCGTTGATGGCCGCAACTACAGGCTTGCCCAGCGTTTCCATGCGGCTGAAGATGCGCTGGCCGCGCTCGGCCTGTACCTGGCCCTGACTCTGCGAGACTGCAGCCAGCTCTTCAATGTCTGCGCCTGCGGCGAACGCCTTTTCGCCTGCGCCGGTAACGATTACCGCGCGCACGGAGTTATCTGCGCTGAGCTCCTGCAGCGTGGCATCGAGCTCCTTGAGCAGCGCCGCATTCAGCGCGTTCAGCACCTTTGGACGGTTCAGTGTGATCACCGCAACTGTATCCGATATCTCAACCAGCAAGTGTTCGTTTTGCATGACCGATGAGTGTAGCAAAACCGACCACGTTCTGGCGGTGCGCCGAACGCTTCAAACATGCCGTACACTAACTGATGCGTCCACAGCGCGAAGTGAGACGTACCTAAAAATCTATGCAGCTCCCGAGTCCGCGCAAGACATCTTTGTCCCGCTCCGTATCAGCTCACCCGGTTCGCAGGTTCCCCTGCCTTGTATCCGCGCTCTCGATCCCGCTGCTGCTCATCGCCGGCTGCGGAGTCAACTTTCCGAACGCCGGCTTAACATCGCAACCGGCACCCACGCAGCCTCCGCCTGTCGCCACGCAAAGCGGACTCGTTACCATCAGTCCGCAGTACGCCGCAGTATTGCCTGGTGGAAAGGTTCAGTTCACGGCCAACGTGAATGCCTCCGGCTCGCAGCCGCTGGAGTGGCTGGTGAATGGGGTCAATGGAGGCAATGCTACGGTGGGCACCATCAGCTCTTCAGGAGCCTATACGGCGCCGGCCTCGATCCCACTTAGCGAAAACGTCACCATCACCGCCGCACTTGTGGCCTCGCCGACGCAGAACTACGCCACCGCCGTTACTTCCATCATCAATCCCGGCGTTGTCTACGGCACACAAAACCCGCAGGTCGCCGAATACTCCATCTACCTTCCGGCGCCGGGCAAGGTCGCCGTCGATTTCGGCAAGACCACCAGCTACGGACTCGATACCTGGGAGGTTGCCACACCTTCGCCCAACGGAGGCCAGGTCAACATCCTGGTAGCCGGAATGCTCGCCAAGAGCCTCTACCACATGCAGGGGCAGATCGCCCTCAACGACGGCGCCACGCTCGCCGATACCGATCACACATTCACCACAGGAACACCGCCAGGCACGGCCAAAGTTGACGTCATAACGTCCGGTACACCTCAACCCGGCATCGAGATGTGGAACACTCTCATCCCGGATGAGCCTGCTTCTGCCTTCGCCACGGATCTTCAAGGCAACGTCATCTGGACCTATCCTGCGCAGGGATCGACGATTGATCTCCTGCAGGGCATTCAGTTGCTCCCGAATGGAGACCTGCTGACCCTCATCGCTCCGCTGTCTTCGCTCAAGTCCACCAGCACACTCGGCACTCAGCCCACCATTGATGCGGTACGCGAAATCGACCTTGCCGGAGATACGATTCGCGAAATTTCAATGGACCAGCTCAACCAGAGCCTCGCCGCCGAGGGCTACAACATTACGCTCAAGAGCTTCCACCACAACGTGCTTGCGCTGCCCAACGGGCACTGGGTGCTCATGGCCGCTTATCCTAAAAACTTCACCAACCTTCCCGGATATCCCGGCACCACAAGCGTTCTCGGCGACGTTCTGGTTGACGTCGATCAAACCGGCAAACCCGACTGGGTCTGGAACTCGTTCGACCATCTCGACGTAAACCGCCATCCCATGAACTTCCCCGACTGGACCCACTCCAATTACATGCTCTACTCCAAGGATGACGGCAACATCCTGCTCTCCATGCGCCACCAGAACTGGATCATCAAGATCGATTTTGAGAATGGAAAGGGATCGGGCAACATTCTCTGGCGGCTCGGCGAGGGCGGCGACTTCAAGCTTGAGGGCGCCGTCGATCCTACCGACTGGTTCTATGCCCAGCATGGTATGGGCTTCTTTTCGCCCAACACCACAGGAGTCTTTAAACTCGGCCTCATGGACAACGGCAACGACCGCATGTTCCCGCCGCCTACCGGACAAGTGCTCTGCAAACCCTATGCCGCGACTACGGCAGACTGTTATTCCACCATGCCTGTCCTCCAGATCGACGAGTCGAACATGACCGCGACCATGCTCATCCACTACGAGCCGCCGCCCAGCTACTTCAGCTTCTTCGGCGGCAACGCCGAGCTGCTTTCC
>JASHUR010000101.1 GCA_030039895.1 Acidobacteriaceae bacterium
GAAGGATGCTGCGGTCCCATGTTCAGGACCATCGTCTTGTCCTTCGGACCTTCTTCCGGACGCGGCTTGATCAGGTCGGCGGTCTCAACAAAATGTGCCAGGTCAGCCATCAGCGATACCCCTCCACCGGATAGTCCTTACGCAGCGGATGACCCTCCCACTCCTCCGGCATCATGATGCGGCGCAACCCGGGATGCCCGTTAAACCGCACCCCAAACAGGTCCCACACCTCGCGCTCATAGAAGTTGGCCGAGGGCCATACCGGTGTGATGCTGTCGATCGTGCAGTCAATCGTCTCCACCGGCGCCACCAGCCGCACCCGCTCCTTCAGCTTGTGCGAAAGGATGTGATACACCACGTGGAACCGCGGCTCGCTCGGATACCAGTCCACGCACGTCACATCTTCAAGAAAGTTGTAGCCCGCCTGCTGTACCACGCTCGCAGCCTCTCGAATGTGGTCCTTCGCAATGGTCAGCGTCAGCTCATCGCGATCATATTGCGCGTCGAGAATCGCGTCGGGTATGGCATTGAGTAGGGAAGAGACAGCCCGGTTTCGCGCATGGGCCTCAAGAACAGCGTCTTTGTCGAGCAGTGTCATCGCGTCCTATAAATCGGTTTTGTCCTGACCCCAGTCGAGGATGCCCTTTTTCCAGATGTAGAAAAATCCCACGAGCACAAAGCCGAGATAAACCAGCATCTCCCAGAAGCCGAAAAACCGCGAGCCTGTCACCGCAGGTAGCTGGCGATAAATAATCGCCCAGGGAAACATGAAGACCACTTCCACATCGAACAGGATGAACAGCATTGCGACCATGTAAAAGCGGACAGAAAAACGCCCCCGCGCATCACCCTCGGCGGGAACTCCGCACTCATACGCCGCTAGCTTTGATTTGCTGTCGCGATGCCGTCCGATAAACCGGGACACTGTCGCTATCCATGCGCCGAGCCCGACCGCCACCAGCACTTGCAGCATCAGCGGAATGTAGTTCCATGAATAAGGATGGGATTGCATGACAGCTCAGCTCGCCTCAGGATGGGAACGTCGAACGGGTACTCTCTGACTCTAGTTTCTCTACTGTCAAGAGTCAAGTTTTGAACGGGATATCCTCCGTAAACTCTGTGATGCAGCGGCAGCAATTTCGGCATCGTCAATCTTCATTGAAAATTATCCGCGTCCCGGCCCTCGCAACGCGCATCATGACAACGAAAGCGGACCCACAACAACACAACCTCTGAGGAGTGATTCATGGACAAATACGCCATCTGGGCATCGTTGCAAGCCAAGCCGGGTAAGGAAGCTGAAGTCGCCGAATTCCTGAAGTCCGCCCTTCCGCTCGTACAGGCCGAGCCGCAAACCAACGCATGGTTCGCCGTTCAAATGGGTCCGTCGAGCTTCGGCATCTTCGATACCTTCGCCGCCGAGTCAGGCCGGGAAGCCCATCTCGCCGGCCAGGTCGCCGCAGCCCTCATGGCCAAAGCGCCCGACCTGCTTGCCGAGCCGCCCAAAATCCACAAAATCGACGTCCTCGCCTCCAAGCCCGGCAAATAATTCAACAAAGTGCAACAATGTCCGCATGACCAGATGCGCACACCTTGACCCCGCGCAGGGCCACGTCAAAAACGTCGCCCCGCGCACCCCCGACGGCTGCGAAGAATGTCTTAAGAAAGGTGACCGCTGGGTGCATTTGCGCTTGTGTCTCGAATGCGGCCACGTCGGCTGCTGCGACTCATCCAAAAACAAGCACGCCACAAAACACTTTCATGCCACCAAACATCCCATCATGCGCTCCTTTGAACCCGGCGAAAACTGGGGCTGGTGCTACATCGATGAGATCCAGGTGAACGTTAGCCGATAACTCAACAGACCCTGTCCCGGCCTCCGAAAGCAGCAATTACCCGCACAGTGTCGTGATTCCGCACACATTGGCCCACCTCTCCTCGTCAAAATAATGCTGGTCCAGCACGCGGCCGATAACGTTGACATCGGAGGATGTACCTGTGGCCACTCAGATATTCGATTCGAATCACCCCGCCCTGCCCTCCCGTCAGGCGCAGGCTGAATTCGAAACCGAGCAGTCCGAGCCCGAACAACCCGGAGGCATTTTCATCGGTCTCTTCTACGCCCTGCTCTTCGACGTCTTCCTCGTGCTTCTCTTCGTCGGAGCGTGGGAGCTCTGGCGCGTCCTGCGCTAGTTTTGCAATCTGTCAAGCCTCAAGCTTTTCTCCGGTACCAGGCTAACTTTCTGTCCTGCCTTGCGCTTCACGCACTGGAAACGTCATTTGACGCTTCGATAAGGACAATGTTGTATCCCTCCGGATCATGCAACGCAGCCCAGGAACGCCGCTGACTTTCGCCTTCCGGCCTGATCGCAACAAACTTCTCCTTCCCCACGCGGCGAATGGTTTCCGCAAGATCGGCAACCTCAAGAAAGATCACGGCCTTGTCGCGCGATGGGTAAGATTCAACGCCTTTACGCTCTAGGCAGACAAAAATGTCTCCGACACCGAATTGCGCATGATGGCCTTCCTCTTCATCCAGCAATTTGCAGCCGAGCGTATTTCCGTAGAATTGCTTTCCTTCCTCAAGGTCGTCGAAATATAACTCGACACCGACAACGCGCGCACTGATGCTGCGTTCATCCACCATGCAGACCTCCTGGGAAGTGTGCAGTCAGGATTTACTGATCGTTCCAGATGAGCAGCTCTGCACTCCCACACATCTTGATACATTCAAAACATGCATCTCGTCATCAACGGCAGCCAGCGCGAATTTCCATCGCTCGCCCAATCCTCCACCGTCGCTGACCTCATCGCCGCGCTTGAACTCAAAAGCGACCGCGTCGCCATTGAACACAACGGAGCCATCGTCCGCCGCGACGCATGGCCCTCCACTCCCATCCACGCTGGAGACAAATTCGAGGTTGTCCACTTCGTTGGCGGCGGAACAGATTAGTCCCGCTCTCGCTCCTCGTCCTTTGGCTTCATTTTCCACGCCACTGCCAGAATCCCTACAAACACTCCGCCAGCGGGAATCCCCAGCACCAGAATGCCGCGCCGCATCCCCTCGCGCTCCTTTGCGGGCGCGCCAGCCGTCGTGTCCCGGCACAAACTGCAACCCTGCGCCCGGCACGGTGCAGGTAGCCACAACGCAGCGCCCAGCGCTGCCACCGCCAGCAGCCGCCTCACCACCAAACCGCCCTCATTGGAAGAAAACAAGCAGAGCAAACAGGAAGGCCCAGAACAAGCCCATCGTATGCCAGTACCACGAGACTGAGTCCACGGCAATCTGCCGGAACTCCACCTTCTTCAGCGTGAACAACCCTACCAGCGCCGCAATCAGCGCCGCTATGCCCAGCAGCAGATGCAGCCCATGGATGCCGGTAATCAGATAGAAAAAGTGGCTGCTCGGGTCGGGCGACGACAGCAGGTAGCCCTGCCGCACCAGCTGTTCCCACGCCACCCATTGCCCCGCCAGAAAGGTCAGCCCCAGCACCAGCGTCGCAGCCAGCCACGGAGCCGCACGCTTCACCGCAGGCCGTCCCAGCCCCAGCCATTCCTCCATCACATCGATCTCGTGGAAAAGCTGCCGACGGGCCATCTCCATTGTCACGCTGCTCAACAGCAGCACCGCCGTATTCAGCCACAAAATCGGAGGCACCGCCAGCGGACGCCAGTCGCTCGTGAAGTTGTTGTAGGCATCGAAGTGGCCCGCGCTCTGGCGCACAAAAAACGCGCTCACCAGCGCGACAAAGAACATTAAATCGCCCGAAAGCGCAAACATGACCCCAAGCCGGTACCGGATCAGCAGTTCGCGTGGACCGCGCCGCCCGTGCGGGTGGTTGTCCCAGTTCTCTCCGTCACCGCCTCCGCCGGTAGGCCGGCGGTCATAGGGTGGTTTGCCGCCGATCCCGGTGTCTTTGCGTTCAACATCAACCGGATTCCGAGTGAAGGTCGCTGGCATGCCCCGACTCCCTCTTCCCCAACAGATTACTCCAGTTTCGGCGCACTTTCCCACTGCGGGTGAAAGCCGCCTTCGCCCTGCGGTAACTCGTACTCATAAGGCCCCGCCTCAATGCGAGTTGGCGCCGTTCCATTCGCCCACTCCAGGGTCGTGGATTGCCAGGGATTTTCCCCAGCAACCCGTCCCCGGCGTGCACTCACGAACACATTCCACAGGAAAACCAGTTGCACCGCCGCTAAAAGCAGCGCTGAATATGTGATGCCGCGCTCGACCGGAATGAGTGCTGCAAAATTTGTAGCAGGCCCGGCAAGCCGGTCGTAGTGCCGCGGCTCACCCGCCAGTCCTGCAAAGTGCATCGGCAAAAACGTCCCATACGCCGCAATCAGGCTCACCCAGAAGTGCACCTTGCCCAGCGCTTCATTCATCAGACGCCCCGTCATCAGCGGAAACCAGTAGTACACCCCCGCAAAAACCCCGAACACCCCTGCCATCGCCATAATCAGATGAAAATGCGCCACCACAAAGAAAGTGTTATGCAGATACGCATCCAGCGCCGGCTCCGCCAGCAGCGGCCCGCTCAGCCCGCCCACAATAAAGAACGAAAGGAACCCCAGCGCAAACAGCATCGGAGTCTGCAGCCGCAACCCGCCGCCCCACAGCGTCGCCAGCCAGCCAATCACTTCCACCGTGCTCGGAACCGCAATCGCCATCGTCACCATCGCAAACGCCGTCCCGGCATACGGATTCATCCCGCTCACAAACATGTGATGGCCCCACACCGCCAGCCCCAGTAGTCCGATCGCCACCAGCATGCCCGCCATCATCTTGTACCCGGCCACGCGCCGCCGCGTAAAGTTGGCAAAAAGGGAAGTGGCCAGCCCCATCCCCGGCAGCACCGCGATGTACACCTCCGGGTGCCCAAAAAACCAGAACAGGTGCAGCCACAGCAGCGGCGACCCATCCCCATGCCCCACCACGCGCCCGTCAATCATGTCGTTCATCGGGATAAAAAAGCTTGACCCGAAGTGCCGGTCGCTGAACAACAGCACCACCGCCGCCAGTAGCACCGCAAACGCCAGCAGCGTCAATATTGAGGCCACCAGCCACGCCCACACCGTCATCGGCAGCCGGCCCCATGTCATCCCCGCGCGCCGCTCACCCAGAATCGTCGCCAGCATGTTCACCGCGCTCAGCCACGCCGCAACGCAAAATATCCCGATGCTTACCAGCCACAGGTCCATCCCCAGCCCCTGCCCAGGCCCAGCCGCAGGCAATGCGCTCAGTGGCGGATAGCTTGTCCATCCCGAAATAGGCGCGCCGCCTGCTGTAATATGGGCCGCAGAAATCAACACCAGAAACGCCGCCACCGTCAGCCAGAAGGCCGTCGCATTGATCCGCGGAAACGCCATGCCCTTCGCGCCGATCTGCTCCGGCAGCACCAGATTCGCAAAGCCCGACTGCGGAGCCGTCGTCAGCACAAAGAAGATCATCAGCGTCCCGTGCATCGTCACCAGAGCCAGATAATCCTCCGGCTTCATCACCCCAAAGTAGGGAAGCACCGCATTCGGCCACACCCGGTGGAATCGCATCAGCAGCGACAGCGTTGTTCCCACCGCAACCGCCGCCAGTGCCAGCAGCAGATACATCACTCCCAGCCGCCGATGCTCCGTCGTAAAAACCCTCCCGAGCGCCCGCTTCACTCCTCAGCCTCCCGCGCCCGTTCACGCTCTGCAATCCACTTTGCGTAATCCGCTGGAGAAACCACCATCAGCCGCGTCTGCATCCGGTCGTGCCCCAACCCGCACACCTGGCTGCACAAAATCGGATACGT
>JASHUR010000102.1 GCA_030039895.1 Acidobacteriaceae bacterium
ATGAACGAACTAGCCCAGCCCGTGCCCGCCGGCACAGAACTTACTGAAGTACAGCGCGTCATCGACGTCTTCGTCGCACCCAGCAAAACCTTCACTGACATCCGCCGCAAAGCTTCTTTCTGGGGACCGCTGCTTATCATGATCGTAGTCGGCGTTGCCTTCAGTTTCAGCGTCCAGCAGAAGATCAGCTGGACACAAGTCTATGAGAATAACCTGCACCAGGCTCCGGCAAAAGCAGCTCAGGTCGAGGCCCAACCGAATGCCGACTCGATCAAACGGATCGGCGCAAAGATCACTCAGATCGTCAGCTACGTCTACTTCATTCTGGTGCTCATCATCACTGCTGTGATCGCGTTGCTGCTCTGGGTCACGGTTAATTTCGGCTTTGGAGGCACGGCAAAGTATGGGCAGATCTACGCCGTCAGCTTCTATGCCAATGTGGTCATGAACATCAAGTTTCTGCTCGGCATCGTGGCTATCTTCGCCGGACTCTCACCCGACTCCTTCCTCATTAACAACCCCGTGGGCAGCAACATCGGCTACTTCCTCAGTTCTGATTATCCGCTTTGGCTCCGCGCGCTCTGCACCCATATCGACGTCTTCGAAATTTGGGGGCTGGTGCTCTCTGTGATTGGTGTCTCCATCGTCGCCAAGGTCTCGAAGGGAAAGGCGGCTGCTGTGGTGGTCGGCTGGTGGGTCATCATCGTGTTGGTCACCAGCGGACTTGCAGCGTTGCAGGGCTGACCGCACCCGTCGCAATTGCCCGCCCGGCCCGCCATTCAGGCCTGCCGGGCGTCTTCCTTTTTGAGCTGCTTTTCCGCCCACAGCGCCCAGCGCCGATAGCGATCGCTTTTCTCTGCCTTCAATCCGTCCAGCACCCCATGCCGGTATCCGCCCGTATAAATCGAGTACATCACCGCCAGGGCGCACCCGGTACCGAAGAAAAATCCGAAGAAGAATCCAAGTATGGTGATCGGAAGCGCATTCATGTCGTAACAGCCCTCGACTCGCCGGCGGCTTCGCTCTCAGGGGCCTTGCTCTCCATCTGCCTGATCTGCGCCAATGCGGAACGCAACGTTGTCACCACGCTGTTCGGCTGCGCATTGCCGAACCTCGACCGCAGATCCTCCGGGTCATCGTGGTCGCCCCATAGTCCCACGATCAAGAGGTTTTCGGGCAGATGTTCGCGCAATACCTGCGCCAGTTTACGCGCCTGCGCAAACGCAAAGGGAGGCACCGCCGAGATGCACACAATCGTGCCCACATCCTCCGCCAGCCGCGTCATGATCTCCGGCGTGAGCGCCGAGGCGTTTAGCAGCATGGTTTTGTGCCCGCACTGCTCCAGTAGCTGAGAAAACATCGTCCCTGCAATCTCGTCCGCGTGGTCATCCGCCGGAATGCACACCACGGGGCGGGTTCTGTCCGGTGTCGTTTGGTTTTCGGCGGGCTGCTCGATCTGCCGAGGCTTGCAGTCGCTCAGTTCCGCAATCAACTCAATCGAACTCTGATAGAGCCATGTTCCGTGTACTTCGTCCATCACTCCCTTGTGCCGGTCCTGCTCACTTAATATCAGCGCCGGCAGCACCACTTCGTCGTACAGTTCCACCAGATCGCGCCTCTGAAGGAATTTCTCCGCAATCTGCCGCGCCTCCACCTGGTCCATCGCCAACAGCCGTTCGTAGAAGTGCGCCTCTGGAGACAGTTCCGCGTCGTCCCCCAGCAGAATGTGCAGGAATCGCATCTGCGGTATGTGCCTCCCCATGACAATCAGGCACACCGTCAGCGGAGTGGACACTATCAGTCCGGGCCATCCCCATAACAGCGTCCACACCACCGCCATGATCACCAGCGCAAACGACGATATGCCCGTGCGCTTGCCGTAAATGTGCGGCTCAATAAAGTTTGCAATCACAAACTCCAGCCCCGCAAACAGCAGCAGCACCCACAGCGGATGCCACCACCCGTTGAATACCGCCAGCGTAAAGGCCACCGGCGCAAGTCCCGCGATCATCGTCCCCGCGTACGGCACCATACGCAGAATGCCCATCAGCACGCCCCACAGCGTCGCATTGGGAACGTGCAGCAGATATAACCCGACTCCGAAGACCACGCCGTAACCGGCATTCACCAGCACGTTCATGATCAGGTACCGGCTGATGCGCCCCGCCGCTTCATTCAGCGCCTGCGTCATCAGGTTCAGCTGCCCTATTCCCGCCAGAAGCAGCAGCCGGTTGCGCAGGTCTTCCCGCTTCAGCAGCATGTACAGCGTAAAGATCAGCACCAGCACCAGCGCTCCCAGCGGCTTCAGCACCGGCCACGCATACTGGCTCAAATACTGATACTTGCTTCCGGGCTGTGCCTGCGGAACCACTTTCACCAGGACTGGCTGGCTCTCAGCCTGCAGGCGTGCCTGCTCGCGTTCGCGCCGCGTGCGCAGCTCTTCCGGTTTTGGCATGGGCGGCGGCGCAGGCTCCGTCTCGCCTGAGATCTCCGAGCCGATCTCCCGCGCGCTTCTCACCGCCATGCCCAGCGGGCCTTGGTTAGGCGCATGGAGGGCTCCCAGTTTGTCCTGGATGTTGTTGCGATAATTCGGCAGGTCTGTCACCACCGCAATCACCTGCCGGGCCACAATCCAGCCCACGCCGCCTGCCAGCGAAAAAGCCAATGCCGCCACCAGCGCCACCGCCGGCAGCCGGGAAATCCTCAGCCTTTGCAGCTGGATCACCGCCGGAGCAAGCAGAAAATTCAAGGTCAGCGCAATCGCCAGCGGAATCAGGATGTCCCGCGCCAGATATGCCCCCACCAGCAAGAAGGCCAGCAGAATCAACGGCTCCTCGCTCAGCAGACTTCGTCTTGATCGTGGCGCCGATGGCACGTTGGACGCCGGCGCTGGAACCGTCGGCAGGGAAGCGGGGGTTGGACCCTTACGAGACATGGGGTGGCTCTAAGATACCGGGGAAATCCTCCGTTCGCCAGCCGGGCCCGGACCCTCGGGGATCCCCCTCGCCTGGCAATGTAGTCGCCGCAGCTCTAACTTGAAGGAACCGCTGCGCCTCGTATTGCGTATTTCTCTATGACTGCGGCACAATCGCCACAACGCGACCCCGCCGCACAGAAAGGATCGCCCAGCCATGATCGCCGCCCTGCCGCCATCGGCCTCTGCCTGGACCGACGAACAACGTGCCATCTATTACGCGAATATGTCCGCCTGGCAAAAGGACGAGGTTGTCGGCGTCCTGCTCGCGCTATTTCTCGGGACTTTCGGCGCGCACCATTTCTATTTGCGCCGCCCCGGCCTCGGCATCCTCTACTGTGTTTTCTCCTGGACCGGCATTCCCACCGTTGTCAGCTTTATTGAGGCATTCTTCATGCCGAGCCGCGTCCGGCAGTACAATCTCGCGCTGGCAACCTACTTTGCTTCCACCCTCAGCTCAATGCCGAATCCAAGTGCATACGCGGGAACCGCAGCATCGCCAACTGCCTATCCCGCCCCTTCCTATGCGCTTCCATCCACCGGAGCCGTTCGCCCCTGCTCCCGCTGCGGAGCCATGATTCTCACCGGCGCAAATTACTGCGGCCAGTGCGGCGCCAAAGCTGGCTGAAGCCTGCGCCCATCGGCTCTATTGAACTCGACTTTCTCTCTTCTTAGCCAACAACCTTTTCCGCCAGTTGGCCCAGCCCCGCGCCGTCAATCGTGGCCTGGATCATCGCTTCAAACCCCATGCAAGAGTTGATCATCATGTGGTAAAGGCGTCGGTCCGTCCAGTCCTGCTCAAAATAGCGCTTCACATAGGCCGCGCGCCGCCGGTCCGTCGCCGCCAACTCGCTCTCGGCTTCACTCGCATGCTCCGGGAAATGCTCTTCGAACCAGCGCACCTTGCGCCATTGCGACGCATACACGAACACGTGGAACGCCCCCGGCGCACGGGCCAGAATGCTCGCCGCGCCCCGGCCCAGAATCACGCAATGGCCCTCTTCGGCGATCTTCTGCAAGTATTCACGCACAAATCTCACCATGCTCTCGCTGTCGAAGACCTCTGACTCGGGCAGCGCCGGAAGCCGCTCGACCGAACCGTGCCAGAAGGCCTTGCCGAACCGGTAGTACCACGGATCGAGCCGTTCGTCGCACTTCTCGGCCAGGCTCTGCGAAACCCCGGCCTTCCTCGCTACCTCTTCGATCAGACAGCGGTCAATCAGCCGCCAGCCCAGGTGCTTCGCCAGCAAGTGCGCGAACTCCGCGCCCCGGCTGCCGTACTCGCGTTCCACCGTAATGACCCGAATCATAATTCAGCTCTCAACCCGAGCCGATGCTAGCACTTGTACAGAATGATTTCCAGCAGAGACGCAAAAGGCGTTTGTTGCATCAAACAAACGCCCTGTGCGGTCTAAGCTTGCGATCTAGTACACAACAATCGAGGAAATCCGGTTGTTCCAGGTATGTCCCTTCCGGAAAGGAACCGTCCGCAGATCGGAAACACTCCTGTCGAGTTCCGCGCTCCCGTTGCGGTAATTGCGATCATTGAAAATACGCACGCGTGCACGGCCGAAGATCTGGATCGAAGAAATATTGTCGCCAAAACCGCCCGGCAGCGACGGCAACCGGTCCCCCGAACGGACGCAGAAATGATGCCCACGGAACGGTGCGGTCGTGTAAAAGCAGGCCCCGCTGCGAGGATTCGGTCGGCGGTCCCAGGAAGGGTTCCACTGGTTGTTCTGCGGCCCATAGGCCCAGTTATTATCCGGTGGCATACGCTGTCCCTGTTGTGCGTACGCCGACACCGCAAACCCCAGAAATACCAGAATCAGAAAAGCTGCAAAACGCTTCATACCTGTCCTCCTGGATTCAAATGCAATGCAACCGCCTTCTACAAATACCTGCGTGTGGGATGGTACTCACTCGACGCTGGGATGCAAATGTCTGCAAAAGTACTTGAGGGTCCCGCAAAAACAAAAGCGCCATCCGCATCGGGATGGCGCTTCGTTACTGGATTTCAGTCGGGAAACAGCTTACTGCTCGCGCTTCCAGCTGATCATCTCGCCCAGCGTAGTCGTTGAGCTGGAAACCGGGGCTTTGTAGGCCTCTACATCGGCGCGGCTGGCCTCTTCGCCCACTGCGCGGATGCTGAGTCCGACCTTCTTCTCATCCTGATTCATCTTGATGATCTTGAAGTCGTGCTCCTCGCCCTGCTCCAGCTTCACCGGCGTGCCGTGCGCGTCCACCGCTTCGGACACATGGCACAGACCCTCCACGCCCTCGGCAATCTCCACAAACGCACCGAATTGCGCTGTCCGCAGCACCTTGCCGTGGACCACATCGCCCACGCGATGCTGTGCAAAGAAGGTGTCCCACACATCCGGCTGCAGTTGCTTGATGCCGAGAGACAGGCGCCGGTTCTCTGGTTCCACGCCCAAAACCACGGCCTTTACCTTTTCGCCCTTCTTCAGCACTTCTGAGGGATGCTTCACGCGCTTGGTCCAGCTCAGGTTGCTCACGTGCACCAGCCCGTCAATTCCGTCCTCGATCTCGATAAATGCGCCAAAGTCGGTCAGGTTGCGAACGCGGCCTTCCACATTGGTTCCGATGGGGTAGCGCTCCACCAGGTGCTCCCACGGGTTTTCCTGCAGCTGCTTCATGCCCAGAGAGATGCGCCTGTCCGCCGGATTCACCGCCAGAACCACCGTCTCAACCTCGTCGCTCGGCTTCACCAGCTTCGAGGGATGCTTCATCCGCTTCGACCAGGTCATTTCAGAAACGTGCACCAAACCCTCGATGCCCTGCTCCAGTTCGACAAACGCGCCGTAGTCAGTCACACTCAGCACCCGGCCGCGGACGTGCGCCCCGATCGGGTAGCGCTCCACCGCATCCAGCCACGGATCAGGCGTCAGCTGCTTGAAACCCAGCGAAACCCGCTGCTTGTCCTTATCGAATTTCAATACCTTGACCTGAATTTCATCGCCCACATTTACCAGGTCGCGCGGATGGGTCAGCCGCCCCCACGA